>NZ_JBFODR010000048.1:0-135405 GCF_040908425.1 Aeromonas sp. R2-1 | reverse complement strand
CCCCGTGGAGGGGTTCCCGAGCGGCCAAAGGGATCAGACTGTAAATCTGACGGCTCTGCCTTCGAAGGTTCGAATCCTTCTCCCTCCACCATCTTTCAGATAACCCGGCCTTGTGCCGGGTTTTCGCTTTTCTGCCTTCCACCAATCCCCTTCTTCTACAAAAAAACGGGAGGCCAAGCCTCCCGTCAATATATGCACGCTCTCACCCCGAACCTGCTGGCGACAGCTGTCATCGGCAGGTCGGGCAGAGGGGGATAAGCGTCCCCCCAGGTATCTGTCTTGTCATCCGCGCCCCCTTACAGGGTGAAGCGATAGAAGATATCCACCGCCTGGGCCACCCCGCTCATGGCCTGCAGATAGAGCCTTGGCATCAGCTCGTAGCGCAGCTTGAATTCGGCGATGGGGCTAAACACCCCGACCCCGTACTGGAACTGCAAGCCGGGCAGCAGGTAGGCCGACAGGGTCACCTGGGTGTCATCGCCACTGCCTGCAGTATCGAGGGCCACGTCGCTCATGCCGAGGGACTCCCCGATGCTGGAGACCACGCCGCTCGCCTGGCTCACGGCCCCCGCCACCAGCAGGCCGTTGAAGCCGCCATCCTCGCCGCTGGTCTGCAATCCCTTGCCCCGCAACAGATAGGAGAGCTGTTCGGACTGCGCCATCTGCGGCTCGGAATAGACGGTGATCTTCGGCTTGGTAGCCGGCCCCGTCACCCGCACCCCGACGGTCACGTTGTCCTCGATGGTATCCGGATCCCGATAGGTCTCGATGTTGAGATAGGGCTGATCGATGGGGCCGGAGAAGAGGATCCGCCCCTCCTTGATGATGAGGTTCTGGCCATAGGCCTTGAAGCGCCCGTCCCTGAGCTCCAGTTGCCCGTTGCCCGAGAGCGGCTTGGAGGGATCCTGGCGAATGTTGAGGGCCCCTCCCACCTTGGTCTTGAGTCCCATGGCTTCGAGGCGGACGTCGTCCCCGAGCCGGATGGCGAGCCTGATCTCCATGGGCAGCGGTGCCGCCTTGGGGACCGGCGGCAGATCGTCGTAGATGACGGTGACATCATCGGAGACCGCTACCGCGCTGTCTGGCAGGCTCTTGACCAGGATGCGCGACCAGGGGATGTCCACCTGCCCGGTCACCCTGGTCTCCTCCCCGAGAGAGATGGCGATGTCAGGTGTCACCCTGACCCGACCCATGCCCGGGTACTGGGCTTCCAGCTCCTTGCCCTGAATGGTGAGGCTGCCGGTCACCGGCTGCTGGGCCCAGCTCAGCCAGCCCCCCAGCACCAGGGGGCCCTTGCCCACCATCATGGAGCCGTCGAGTTCGGCCCGGTTGCCTTCTATCTTGAGGCGGGTCACCAGCTTGGAGAGGGTCACCATGTCGGAGTGGGTCTGAACCTCCCCCTCCTTCAGGTTCAGCTCGCCATACAGCAGGGGGGCAGCCAGGGTACCGTCGAAGCGGGCATCCGCCGAGATGACCCCTTGCAGGGAGCGCACTTCGGGAATGAGGGGCGCAAAGGTCGCCAGCTTCAGATCGTCAAACCTGAGTTGACCGCCGAGGTTGCCGCGGCCGGCGGGATCCCGGATCAGCAGATCGGTGTCGATGTTGCCGATCTGCTCGGAAGCGAAATCGACCCGGATGGCGGCCTGCTGGCGCTCGAAATCGATCCCGAGCTCGAGACGCTGGTAGTCGGTCTTGAGTTCGTCGGCGACGAAGGTCCCAGGCGTGGTGCGCACGGTGGCGTGCAGGGTCGGCTGGTTGCCGCGCCAGCTGGCGCGCCCGTCGGCCGACAGCACCGCCTGCCAGCGGAAATTGTCCGGCAACCAGGGGCGCAGCCGCTTGAGATCAAATTCGTTCAGGGCAAATTCCAGATTGCCCTGGGACTGGGCTATCCGGCTCCCCTTGACGCAGAGACTGGCCTTCTGGGACGCGAGGCAGAGATCCCCCATGGTCAACTGCTGTTTCGGCAGATCCAGGTCCAGAGACCAGGGGGCGGTCAGCGCCCAGCGCTTGAGGGGGGTCTTGAGCTTCAGCTCGGCAAGGGCGCCACGCCAGTGGTCACCGCGCAGGCTGCCATTCAGGCTGAGGTCTGCCGCCAGGGGATCCCCCTTCATGGTCAAGGTGAGCCCGTGGCGCTCGAGATCGCCGCTCAGGTTCAGGGCGATTTGCGAGAGCTTGGTCTCCCCCTGCGCCAGGCTCGCCACCGTCACCGCCACCTCACCGGAGGGCTTCTCCCCGACCAGGGCGTTGGCCCTGATGACGGTCTCCTTGAGGACGGTGCCCGCGTAGGCGAGTCGGCCCGACACCAGATCGGCATTCACGCGCGGCGCCTGCTGGTTGCCGGTGACGCGCACCTGGCCCTTGATGTCCCCTCCCAGACCCGGGTAGATACCCCCAAGCTTGGGCGCATCCAGATCCGCATCCAGCTTCCAGGCCTGGGTCGTGAGCGAGCCTTTGGCTTGCAGCCGGTTGGGGCCGCTTTGCAGCGCCAGGGCCGGGATGGTCCACTCCATCTTGTCGTTGCCGCTGAGCCTGCCCTGCAAGGCCAGGGGATACTGGTTGAGCTTGCCATCCACCTTGAGCTCGGGCAGGGCCAGCTGCCAGTGGCCCGCCTCATCCAGATCGAAGCGGCTGGTGATCTTGCCCGCCAGTGCCCCCTTGATCTCGGGCACCAGCTCCGCCGGGTTGATCCCCTTGAATTCGGTCGTCCCCTGCCACTGGACCCCCTTGCTCCAGGCCAGCTTGCCGTCGAGCTTGAGCTCCCCCTTGAGGGCCCCCAGCAGCAGCTCGATGCGGCTCAGCTGGTTGAGATCCCCCTTGCCCGAGAGGGCCACCTTGAAGGGGGGCACATCGGTCCCCTTGCCGGCGGTGTTGAGCGCAAACTGGTAACCGGAGAGCTTGCCCTTGGCGCTCAGGGTGCCCTTGTCCAGCCGATAGCTGGGCTCATCCTTGGCAGGCTTGTGCAGGGGCCAGGAGAGGCTCTTCCAGTCCAGCGCCAGATCGAAGGGCAGATCCGGGTCGAGGGCCGCAAGGGATCCTTTGAGATTGGCGCCCACCGGCCCCTTGGCCTTGAGTGCCAGCCCAAGCTTGCCCACAGAACCGTCCAGGACGAGATTGACCTGCTCCCCCTTGAGCTCCCCGTCCAGCAGCCCTTGACGCGCCTTGGCATCCAGAGTCAGGGCGAGGGGGTAATCCTCGTGCAGGCGCACCTGACCACGCAAGGCCAGATCCGCCATGGCATGGCGCAGGGAGAGCTCCCGGATGTCGATGCGCTCCTCCTCGGCGGTGGCCGACAGCAACAGGTTGTCTAGCCCCTCCACCAGCTCACCTTGCTGATAACGGAACGCCGTGGCTTTCAGCCCCTCCAGCTGGATGGGGAAAGGCAGTCGCACCGCCGGCAGCACCATGGGCTCGGGCTTGCTTGCGGCCTGCGTCTTGTCACCGGGGGCAGCCTTGCGCTCGCCGGCCGCCAGGGTGGCGCTTTTCTTATCCACCGGTTTGGCGCCCTTGTCACTGGCCGCCTCCACCGGGGACGGTGCCACCACCACGTTCAGGCCATCGAGCACGGGGCCGCGCACGATGAGCCCGGCGCGATCCAGGGCGGCGCCAATGTCCAGATCCTTGAGGGTGATCGTCACGCCGGGCACAGCCACATCGAGATCGGCAACCTTGAGGCTGTCGACCTGGATTTTGAGCGGCAACGGATGCCAGACGAAGGGCTCCGACGGCTCTTCCGGCACCGGCTCGGACTCCGCCACCCGGACCACGGGGCGAGTCACCGCCAGAGACTTGATCCAGAGCTTGCCCTGCAGGAGCTTGCCCAGATCCCAGTCCAGCACGGCCCGCTCCACGGTGACATCCACCAGCTCGTCCTGCCAGCCAACCCCTTCGAAGGTCCAGCCATACCCGAGTTGCCCCGCCACCAGCTCCCCCTTGAGGGAGGGCAGCGCGGCTCTGGCCTGTTGCCACAGCCACTTGTTGCCCTGATGGGTGAAGCCCAACAGGCTGACGCCGATGAGCAGTAGGAAGAAGAGGCCCATGAGCCACAAGAAAATGCGTTTTACCCAGATCACGATGCAGACCCCTGCAAGGAAAGCAGCCGCAGCGGCCAGAAAAGAGAAAGAAGAGGATGTGCGCCTGGTTGCCGGGTCATAGTTCCGGCCCCAGCGCGAAGTGCAGCCGCAGCGGCTTGTCCTCCTCGGAGATGCCCACCGCCAGATCGAGCCTGACCTGACCGATGGGGGTGACCCAGCGCACCCCGACCCCGGTGCCTATCTTCCAGGCCTCGCTGTAGTCGACGGTGGCGGTCCCGGCGTCCACGAACAGGGCACCGAGCCACTTCTCGCTGAAGCGGTAGTTGTACTCCAGGCTGCCGACGCTGGCGTAGCGTCCGCCGGTCAGCTTGCCATCGTCCCCCCGTGGCGAAATGGTCTCGTAACCGTAGCCCCGGACCGTCTGATCGCCGCCGGTGAAGAAGCGCAGGGAGGGGGGGACCAGGGAGAAATCATCCCCGACGATGGCCCCCTGTTCGGCCCGCATCAGGAAACGGTGATCTTCGCCCAGGGTGCGCAGCCACTTGCTGCGCCCCCACACCCGCATGAAGCTGATGTCGGACCCCCAGTAGGGGCTCGAGAACTCCATCGTCAATTGCTGGCGATCCCCCCAATCCGGCACCAGACCGCCGCGCACCCGCAGCCGTGACCAGGAGACGCCGGGGATCAGCAGCAGGCTGTTCCCCTCGTCCTGACCCTGGACGTAGCGCTCGTTCTCCAGGCGCACAAAGACGTCTCTGTCCCAGCTCTCCGGTCGGCGTGTCCAGCGGTGCACCCCGAAGGTGGCCAGATCGGAGCGGGTGTCGTTGTTGTCGGTGTATTGATAGCCCGCCTGCAGGGAGTAGTAATCCCGCAGCGGGTTACCCACCGGGATCTGGTAGTCGAAGCTGAGCTCCGCTTCCGGCGCCGAGATCTTGGCGGTGCTGGAGAGGCGGTGACCATAGCGGTTCACCCAGGGTTTCTCCCAGGTGGCACTCAGGCGCGGCCCCACGTCCGTGGCATAACCGATACCGGTCTCAATTTCGTGATCGACCCGGTTGGAGAGGGTCACCTGCACCGGCACCCGGTTGCCCTCGGCCTGGCTGATCAGGGGTTTGATGTCCACCTGCTTGAACAGCTTGGTGGAGGAGACATCCTGGGACATCTCCGCCAGACGGATCGCCAGATAGGGGTCGCCGCTCTTGATGTTGATGAGCGGGCGAATAAGGTGCAGTGCCTCCGGCGTCGCGTCATAGCGGATCTCGCCGAAATGGTAGCGCGGGCCGGAGCGAAACAGGATGTAGATCTCCGCCTTGCCCTGTTCCGGGAAAACCTTGACCTGGCTCTTGCTGATCTTGGCGTCAAAATAGCCGCGGGCCAGCCCCAGACTGCCAAGATCCGCCTTGATGGATTCATATTTGCCGTGGTTGAGGGGATCTCCCTCCTTCAGGGGCAGCTTGTCCAGCAGCTCGCTGTACACCTCGTCGCTCCCCGCATCCCCTTCCAGCAGGATGTCGAGGCGCGAGATGATCACGGGTTCCCCCCGCTCAATCTCGATCACCACCTTGGCGGGCGCCTTCTTGTCGCGGTTCAGGGTGATCTTGGGCTGGTAGTAGCCATAGACCTGCAGCGCCTTCTGTACGCTCTCGGTGATCTTGGCGCGGGCGGGGCGGTACTGGCGTTCCTGGTAGACGGGCAGGGCGTTGAGGTAGGCCTCGACGTTGTCTTTCTGCTCTCCCCTGACCCCCTTGATCTGGTAGGTCAACTTGGCCGCCATGGCGGGCATCGCCATCAGCCAGAGAGCGAGGGAGAGCAGCAAGAGACCGGGCCCGGGGCGACGGGATCGCCCGGATGAAGTGCTCCCGGTGAGAAAAGTAGGATAGCATCCTGTCAAACGTCATTTTCCCCGAATAACATGATTTAAAGATTGTGTTATTTAGTACGATACCGAGACTCATCCCGGGCGAGTGCCGCTCATCCTAGCATAATCGCGACGGCGAAATCCCACGCTCGGGGCCCCTTTGCGTGCCGCTCTGCCGCCCCCGGTGCGGGGATCGCTTCGGCCCAGCAAGGAGCCAGCCGGGTGTGAGGAGCCAAACTGCGCACAATCCGGGCAAGGGGCGAACAAAACGCCACCACCGACCCCGCCACGCCGGATCTCCCCTGGCGGCCTTGGGCTGGCAGCAGGGTCCGGCTCGTCGCGACAACCCTTGTCGGACACCCCGCATCCGGCGGGTTTCGTCAACCCGTCCCCCTCGACTTGCTCCGCGCCCTCTTCCCCATCCTGCCTGCTATTGAACAGGAAAATAAGTTTAAATCAATCACTTGAATAGATGGCACTAAAGCTTCGTTCAATTCAATCGATTTATCCCGCTGCCCCTGCGCTCCTGCCTGTCCCACACTGATCCCAATCATCGCAGGAGAGACCCCATGCACCTACGTAGCGAACAACTGGCTGACTACATCGCCGACCGACTCGAGTTCATCACCTTCCTGGCCTGCTGCAGCGCCCTGCTGGCCCTGCTGACCGGCATGAACGGCCAGCAGGCCCTCGCCTTCACCGCGCTCAATCTGCCCTTTGGCCTGGCCCTGCTGCTGGGCATGGCCCTGCTCGCTCCCCTGTCTGCCCACTGGCGCCTGCCCGGCATAGTTCTGCTGCTGGTGAGCGCAGCCCTGGCCACCCTGCAGATGGGGGGCAACTGGCTCAACCCCCTGGCCATCTGGAGCCTCTATGCCCTGCTGGGGCTGGAGATCCTCTGGCAATCCCGGGCCAGGGTCCCCCTGGCCACCGGCCCCCGGAGCCGGGTCTCGCGCCCGAGGGGCTGACGTGGAGGCGCAATTGCAGTAATCTTGCGCCCCCTTTCCCCTCGCCGAGGAGCATTCCGATGAAAAAAGCCTGTGCCCAGCACATCCTGGTCAAGACCGAGAAACAGTGTCTGGAGATCAAGGAGAAGCTCGCCAAGGGCGCCGATTTCAGCCAGATGGCCAAGCGTTTCTCCACCTGCCCTTCCGGCAAGCGTGGCGGCGATCTGGGGGAGTTCTCCAAGGGGGACATGGTCAAGTCCTTCGACGATGCCGTGTTCAAGGGGGAGCTGCTGACCGTGCTGGGGCCGGTGCGCACCAAGTTCGGCTTCCACCTCATCAAGGTGCTCTATCGCAACTGATCCAGGGCGACGAGGCCATCGGTTCTCTGAGCCGCACGCCCGGGATTGATGATCATTTACTAACGTTATCAGGCAATTAAGTTTATCCTTCTGGGCATAGTTCCATCCTGACCCGTGGATCCCTCATATGCACAGCTCTTTGTGGTGGCCGCTGCTGACCTGGCTATTGCCCCTTTGCGGGGCCCTTGGCAGCCGCGCCCATCTCTGGCCCTGGTGGCTCGGCTTCATCCTCTGTCTCGCCAGCGCCCTCCTCAGCCTCGTGCTGCTGCTGCGCCTGCCCTGGCGTTATCGCCGCACCACCAACCTCTGGCCGGATATCTGGGGCATAACACCCCTGCTGTTGCCCCTGCTGTTTCTCGTCCAGGCGCTGCGCTCCCCCCTCACCAACGACGTCAGCACGGATCCCTACCATCCGCCACGGCTCCAGTGGGCCGAGCAGCTCAGAAGCCCGGAGGATCTCCCGATCTCCCCCCCGCCCCTGCAACTATTTCCAGGCAACCCCGGTCCTCTCTATACCCGGGCATCCCCGGTCGAAGTACTCGCGGAAGCCGAGGAACTGATGACGGAGCTGGGCTGGCAGGTTCGCCCGGGCAGCGAGGGTATCGATGCCGTCGTCACCACCGGCTGGTTCGGGTTTCAGGATGACGTGGCCCTGCGGGTCTTTGCCGGGCCCAAAGAGACCCGTATCGACATGCGCTCCGCCTCGCGCCAGGGGCGCAGCGATCTGGGGGTCAACCGGGCACGGATCATCGATTTCCTGAATCGGTTGAACGAGCGCCTGGGGGGGGCCTACAAGCCCAAGATGGAGAAGCTCAAAGAGGAACAAGATGCGCATTGAGGTCAAACCGGACCGGGCCTACGCCTGGTTCATCCGCCCCTTCTTCTGGCTGCAGAAACGCAACTACGGTCAGGTGCTGATCCCGGGCAAGTGCTGGGGGCGCTCCCCCAGGCTGTTCGCCGCGGTCGCCACCCTCTACGGCGTCATCAACCGCAAGCGCTCCCCCATCGACCCCGTGCTGCGCTCCCTGGTGACGGTGCGGGTCTCCCAGCTCAACTGGTGTCGTTTCTGTGTCGACATCAACGCCATGACCCTCGTCAAGCGGGCAGGCTCCAGCGACAAGGTAGAGGCGCTGGCCCGGTGGCGCGACAGCCCCTTGTTCGACGAGCGGGAGCGGGCCGTGCTGGACTATGCCGAGGCCATGACCGGGCTGGATGGCGTGAGCGACGAGCAGGCCGCCCGCCTCAAGCCCTGGTTCGATGACAACGCCCTGGTGGAGCTCACCGGCCTCATCGCCTTCCAGAACATGTCCGCCAAGTTCAATGCCGCTCTCGACATCGCTCCCCAGGGGTTCTGCCAGTTGCCGGTGCAACCCGAGCGCCCCCTCGACAAGGGGCAGGGATGAACCAGGCACGCCTGCTGCTGTTGCTGGCGATGGGGGCCCTGGTCGGCACCTTCTTTGCCCTCGACCTTGACCACTATCTGAGCCTCACCCAGTTGCAGGCTCATCAGGCGCGCCTGGCCCTTTGGGTCGACCGCCATGTTGTCGCGGCCAGCCTGCTGTTTCTGGTGCTCTATGTGCTCACCACCGCCCTCTCCCTGCCGGGGGCTGCCCTGCTCACCCTGGCGGGCAGCGCCGTCTTCGGCATCCTGTGGGGGCTCTTGCTGGTCTCCTTTGCCAGCTCCCTTGGCGCCACCCTGGCCTTTCTCAGTGCCCGCTTCCTGCTACGGGACTGGGTCGAGACACGCTTTGGCGACAAGCTGGCGAGCGTTCAGGCCGGCATGCAAAAGGAGGGGGCCTTCTATCTGCTGAGCCTGCGCCTCATCCCCCTCTTCCCCTTCTTTCTGGTCAACCTGGTGATGGGGCTCACCCCCATCAGAGTCAGCACCTACTACTGGGTCAGCCAGCTCGGCATGCTGCCGGGCACCCTCGTCTACGTACTGGCGGGGAGCGAGCTGGCTACCCTCACCAGCACAGGCAACCTCTTCTCCCCCGGCCTGCTGGCCGCCCTGACCCTGCTCGGCCTGATGCCCTGGCTGATGCGTGCCTTGCAGCGCCGTCTCGCCCTCTACCGGTTGCACGCCCCCTACCGCAAGCCGGCGCGCTTTGACTACAACCTGCTGGTGATAGGTGCCGGCGCCGGAGGTCTGGTCACCAGCTACATCGCCGCCGCGGTGAAAGCCAGAGTGGCCCTCATCGAGCAGCACAGGATGGGGGGGGATTGCCTCCATACCGGCTGCGTCCCCTCCAAGGCGCTGATCCGAAGCGCCCGCTTCGCCATTGAACAGCGCAAGGCCGGGGAGCTTGGTTTTACCCCGAGCCAGAGCCGCGCCGACTTCGCCGCCGTGATGGCGCGGGTCGCCCGGGTCATCGAGGAGGTCGAACCCCACGACTCGGTGGCGCGCTATGAAGGACTCGGGGTGGAGTGCATCCAGGGGCGGGCGCGAGTCACCTCCCCCTGGGAGGTGGAGGTCAACGGCAAGCGCCTGACCAGCCGTCATATCGTGATCGCCACCGGTGCCCGACCCCGGGTACCCGCACTGCCGGGGCTGGACGGGGTTCCCTACCTCACCTCCGACACCCTCTGGCAGCGACTGCGCGAGCCCCCCCGCCATCTGCTGGTGCTGGGAGGGGGCCCCATCGGCTGCGAGCTGGCCCAGAGCCTGGCCCTGCTCGGTATCCCCGTCACCCTGGTGGAGCAAGGCCCTCAGCTGCTGCCCCGGGAAGATAGGGACGTCGCCGGGGCCCTGGCCGCGCAGCTGGAGCACGACGGCGTCACCCTGCACCTCGGCTGGCAGGCTACCTCGGCCGGGTATATGGACGGTAAAGACACCAACCTGCCCATCCGGCTGCACCTGCGCCGGGGAGACGAGACGCTGGAGGTTGAGGGGGACCAGCTGCTGCTGGCCCTTGGCCGGGAGGCCAACGTGAGCGGTTTCGGGCTGGAGGCGCTGGGGGTTGAACTGGCCCCCGGCGGCACCCTGGCCATCGACGGCTTCCTCGCCACCAACTACCCCAGCATCCTGGCGGTGGGGGACGTTGCCGGCCCCTACCAGTTCACCCATTTTGCTGCCCATCAGGCCTGGTATGCCGCCATCAACGCCCTCTTTGGCCAGTTCAGGCGCTTTCGGGCAGACTACAGGGTCATGCCGGCGGCCACCTATACCAGTCCGGAGATAGCCCGGGTCGGCCTCAACCAGAAAGAGGCTCGGGCCCGAGGCATCCCCTTCGAGTCGACCCGCTTCGAGATGGCCGAGCTGGACAGAGCCATCGCCGACGGCGAGTCAGGGGGCTTTGTCGAGGTGCTGACGGTGCCGGGCCGTGACAGGATACTCGGGGCCACCATAGTGGGTGCTCACGCCGGCGAGCGGATCGCCGAGTTTGCCCTCGCCATGCGCCACCGCCTGGGACTTGGCAAGATCCTCGCCACCGTTCACCCCTACCCCACCCTGATGGAGGGGAACAAGTACGTGGCTGGCGCCTGGCGCCGTGCCCGCCAGCCCGGGCGCCTGCTGGCGCTGCTGGCCCGTTATCACCGCTGGCGCCGCAGCGCCTGACTCTGACGAGGCAACCATCATGTTCACGACCCGACTTCGCGCCCTGCTCCGTCCCCTGATGGCCGCTGTCCCCTTGCTGCTTGCCTCCCCGCTCCACGCCGATGACGCGTCGTGGCAGCAGACCCTGCTGGCCGCCAGGGGGCAGACAGTCTACTTCAACGCCTGGGGGGGCAGCCCCGAGATCAACGCCTACCTGGTGTGGGCCAGGCAGGAGATCGCTCGCCAGTACCAGGTCGAGCTGGTGCAGGTGAAGGTGGATGACATCGCCCAGAGCGTGAGCCAGTTGCTGGCCGGCAAGCAGGCTGGCAAGACGTCGAACGGCCCCATCGACCTGCTCTGGGTCAACGGCGAGAACTTCAAGGCGCTCAAGGAGCAGGGGCTGCTGGGGGCCCCCTTTACCGACGAGCTGCCCAACATGGCCCTGGTGGACACCGCCCTGCCGGTAAGTGAAGACTTCACCGTGCCGGTCGAGGGGCGGGAGGCCCCCTGGGGCATAGGCCAGCTCAATCTGATGGTGGATGGCGACCAGGTAGACGTTCCTCCCACCTCGGCGGCCGCCCTGCTGGCTTGGGCCAAGGCTCACCCCGGCCGCTTCACCTACCCCAAGCCTCCCCAGTTTCACGGCTCGAGCTTTCTCAAGCAGATCCTGCTGGAGCTGACACCCGACCCCGCCCCCCTCTATCAAGAGGCGACCGATGCCGACTTCCTTCGCATCACCGCCCCTCTCTGGGCCTGGCTCGACCAGCTTCACCCCGCGCTCTGGCGAAAGGGCAGGCTCTTCCCCACCGGCGCCGCCGAGACCAGGCAGTTGCTCGATGACGGCGAGCTGGCCATGGCCATCAGCTTCAACCCGGGGGAAGCCCAGAGTTCGGTGCAAAACGGCACCCTGCCCCCCACCGTCCAGGCCATCGCCATGGAAAAAGGGGCGCTCACCAACAGCCATTTCCTCGCCATCCCCTTCAATGCCTCCGCCCGGGCCGGGGCCAAGGTGGTGGTCAACTTCCTGCTGAGCCCCGCCGCCCAGGCGCGCAAGAGCGACCCCGCCTTCTGGGGGGATCCCAGCGTGCTGCGCCAGGAGGCGCTGCCAGGCCAGACCCGTCCGGCATTGCGCTTCAAGGGAGTGGCAGAGCCCCACCCCAGCTGGCAGACGCGGCTGGAAGCGGCCTGGGCCGAGCGCTACGGCCACTGATCCATCATGCAGGCGCGCGCCCTTCTTCTCCTCCTGCTGCCCTTTTTGATGCTGGGAGCCCTGCTGCTGGGGATCCCGCTCGTCGGGGGCCTGCTGTTGCTGGTCATCGAGGGGCTCACCCCCGCCAGCCTCGCCCTCTTGCTCCCCCAGCCCGGACTCTGGCACTCCGCAGGGTTGAGCCTCTGGGTGGCGGGCGCCTCCACTCTGGGGGCCCTGGCCGTCACCGCCCTGCTACTCGCCCAGGGGGACGGGCGTCCCTGGATGCGCTGGCTGCGCCGCCTGCTCTCCCCCCTGCTGGCGCTTCCCCACGTCGCCTTTGCCATCGGCATCGCCTTTCTGCTCGCTCCCTCCGGCTGGCTGCTGCGCCTCGTCGCCCCCCTGCTTGACCTCACCCATCAGCCCCCGGACTGGCAAACCCTCAAGGATCCCTGGGGGCTTGGCCTCATCGTGGTGCTCATCCTCAAGGAGACCCCCTTCCTGCTGCTGATGGCGCTGGCGGCACTGGATCCCGCCAAGGTGGCGCGCCAGCAGTGGCTGGGGGCCAGCCTCGGCTTCAGTGCCCCCCGGATCTGGTGGCGCCTGCTGCTGCCCGCCCTCTGGCCCGCCCTGCGACTGCCCCTCTACGCGGTGGCCGCCTATGGTCTGGCGGTGGTGGATCTCGCCCTGCTGCTGGGGCCGGATGCCCCGCCGCCCCTGGCGGTGCGACTCTGGCTCTGGTATCAGGATGCCGACCCCGCCTGGCGCGGCGCCAGTGCCAGCGGCGCCCTCTTGCTGCTCGCCCTCAACCTGCTGCTGCTTGGCGCCCTCAGGCTGCTGGAGCGGGCCCACCTCACCCTCGGCAAGGCTCGCTGGCTGGATGGGCGACGCGCCCCCGCCTCGCCCTGGCCCGCACTCATTGCCCGCATCGGCGTGTGGGGGCTGCTCCTGACCAATCTGCTGGTGCTCGCCGCCCTGCTACTCTGGTCCCTGACCCGGCGCTGGTCTTTTCCCGCCCTCTGGCCGAGCGAATGGAGCTGCCACCACTGGCTGGCTCTGCTGCCGAGCCTGGGCCCGCTGCTGTGGCAGAGTCTGTGGCTGGCCCTGCTCTGCGCCGCGCTCTCCCTGCTGCTGGCGGTGCTCTGCCTCGAGGCGTTGCCTGCGCGCCGCGCCACACGCACCCTCTGGCTTGTCTGCCTGCCTCTGCTGCTGCCCCAGGCCAGCCTGCTGTTTGGATTGCGCCTTCAGACCGACGGGCTGGGATTCACTGGCATAGGCCCTGGCTGGGTACTCTGGAGCCAGTTGATCTTCGTCTTTCCATACGTCTATCTCTGCCTGCACGGCCCCTATCGCCAGTTCGACGAGCGCCTCACCCGGGTGGCCCTCACGCTCGGGGCCAGCCCCTGGGGGGCCTGGTGGCGAGTCAAGGGCCCCCTGCTCGCCCGTCCCCTGTTGTTCGCCTTCGGTGTCGGGGCGGCGGTGAGTCTGGCCCAATACCTGCCGACCCTGCTGTTCGGGGGCGGGCGGGTCGTCACCATCACCACGGAGGCGGTGGCCATCGGTAGCGGCCTCAACCGGCGGCTGGCGGGGCTCTACGGCCTGCTGCAACTCCTGCTGCCCCTTTTCATCTATGCCCTGGCGCTCTGGCTGCCGCGGCGCATCAACCCCGCCCTGAGGTCCTGACCCGATGCTGCACACCTCCGCACTCACCCTCTTCCTCGACGGTGCCCCCCTGCTGACGCTCCCCCCCCTCAGGGTGGCCCCGGGCGAGGTGCTCACCCTGATGGGACCGAGCGGCTGTGGCAAGAGCTCCCTGCTGGCGGCCCTGGCGGGAGTGCTGCCACCCGGGGGCCCCATCCGGCTGACCGGGGACATCCTGCTCGGCGCACATCGCCTCACCCCGCTGCCCCCCCGGGAGAGGGGGGTCGGCATCCTGTTTCAGGATGACCTGCTGTTTGCCCACCTGACGGTGGCAGAAAATCTGATGTTCGGCATGCCGGCGCATCTCAAGGGGATGGCGGCAAGGCAGACCCGGGCCCGCGAGGCGCTGGCCGAGGTCGGGCTGGAGGCTCAGGCGGACAAGCTGCCCGGGACGCTCTCCGGCGGCCAGAAAGCCCGCGTCAGCCTGCTGCGTGCCCTGCTGGCCGAGCCCAGGGCATTGCTGCTGGACGAGCCCTTCTCCCGCCTCGACAAGCCGCTGCGGGCGGCATTCAGAACCCTGGTGTTCGAGCGCCTGCGCACGCAGGCCATCCCCGCGCTGCTGGTGACCCACGACGAAGAGGATGCGCCGGGCACCATCTTGCAGCTGATCCCCCCAGCCATCCCAGAAGAGGAGCACCACCTTGTTTGATCGCCACCTGATCCCGGTTATCCGCCGCCCCCTCGCCGCACTCGCCCGCCCCCTGTGCCGGGCCGGGGTGAGCGCCAACCAGGTGAGCCTCGCCGGCTTTCTCATCGGCATGCTGGCGCTGCCGCTGCTGGCCTTTGGCTGCTATCAGTGGGCGTTGGCGGCGATTCTGCTCAACCGGCTGCTGGACGGGCTGGATGGCGCCGTGGCGCGGGATACGGGCATCACCGACTGCGGCGGGTTTCTCGACATCACGCTGGATTTCATCTTCTACGCCGCCGTGGTGCTGGGCTTTGCCCTCGCCGACCAGGTCAACGCCCTGGCCGCCGCCACCCTGCTGTTCGCCTTCATGGGCACGGGATCGAGCTTTCTGGCCTTTGCCATCATGGCGGGCAAGCGGGGCATCGAGAGCCCCGTCTACCACCACAAATCCCTCTACTATCTGGGCGGGCTTACCGAGGGGAGCGAAACCATCGCCCTCTTCGTGCTCATGTGCCTCTGGCCCGCCGCCTTCGTGCCACTGGCCTTCGGTTTCGCCCTGCTCTGTGCCATCACGACCCTGACCCGGATCTGGAGCGGCTACCACACCCTGCGCTGACGGGATCCCGGGGGATGCGCCGGTACGGAGCACTTGCGCCTGCACGCCAATGTTTTACCATGACGGCACTCTTTTTCAGGCTCACGAGAACCCTATGCGTCGCCTTGTCTGTGTCCTCTCCCTGTTTCCCCTGATCTACGGCTGCAGCAGCACGCCGGCGCCCAAGCCCGTGGTCAAACCCCAACCCAACAGCGCCTTCATCAACCAGACGCCGCCGAGCAAACCCTTCTACGGACAGGTGAGCCAGCCCGGGGTCAGCAAGGGGGACTTCGCCAATCGTTCCAACGTGGACAACTTCGTGCAGCGGATGGTGCAAAAGCACGGCTTCGACAGCGCCGAGCTGCACCGGGTACTGGCCCAGGCCGAGCGTTATGACTGGATCATCAAGCTGATGGACGCCCAGGCCCCTACCACCAGACCGCCCACCGGTCCGACCGGCGCCTGGAACCGCTACCGCGCCAAGTTCATCACCCCGGACAACGTACAGAACGGCGTCAACTTCTGGCGTGAATACGAGAGTGAACTCAACCGGGCGCAGCAGATCTACGGGGTGCCACCCGAGATCATCGTCGGCATCATCGGGGTGGAAACCCGCTGGGGTCGGGTGATGGGCAAGACCCGCATTCTCGACGCCCTGGCGACCCTGGCATTTGACTACCCGCGCCGCGCCGACTTCTTCACCGGCGAGCTGGAAGCCTTCCTGGTGATGACCCGGGATGAGGGGATGGATCCCACCGAACCCAAGGGCTCCTATGCCGGGGCCATGGGCTACGGCCAGTTCATGCCGTCGAGTTTTCGCAACTACGCGGTGGACTTCAACGGCAACGGCCACACCAACCTGTGGGATCCGGTGGATGCCATCGGCAGCGTGGCCAACTACTTCAAGGCCCACGGCTGGGAGAAAGGGCAGCCGGTGGCAGTACGCGGCCAGGGACAGCTGCCGGGCTATGAGCACGGCTTTCAGACCCGCTACCCGGTAGCCACCCTGCGCGGTGCCGGGCTGGCTCCCACCGGCTCCCTTGGCAATCACAAGGAGGCGAGCCTGCTGCGTCTGGATGTCGGCACCGGTTACCAGTACTGGTACGGCTTGCCGAACTTCTACGCCATCACCCGCTACAACCACAGCACCCACTATGCCATGGCGGTATGGCAGCTTGGCCTTGCCGTCAGGGACGCCAGAGGCGGCTACTGAGTCAGCCTCAATGCCAACGAAAACGGGCCCGCAGGCCCGTTTTTTTTATTCGTTTTCCAGCAGCCAGCGTTTGAGCAGGGCGGCCAGCTGCTCCTGTTCGACCAGGCTCAATGGGGCCAGCAGGCGGCGCTCGTTCGCCACGTGCTGTTCCACCGCATGGTCTACCAGCTCCCGCCCCGGCTCCGTCAGGCAGACCAGCAGGCTGCGCCTGTCATCCGGGGAGGCTTCACGTCTTATCAGGCCACGCTGCTCCAGCTTGTCGAGCCGGGCAGTCATGGCCCCTGAACTCAGCATGGCGGACTGGTAGAGCGCGGTCGGGGTCAGCGGCTCGCCGGCCCGACGCAGGGTCGCCAGGATATCGAAATCGGACCCCAGCAGACCGCACTCCTTGAGGGTCTCGCTCACTTCGCGCCCGGCGATCGCCGCCATGCGCGCCACCCGCCCCAGCACCCCCATGGGGGTGCAGTCGAGGTCCGGGCGCTGCCGGGCCCACTGGGCCAGCAGCTGATCTACATGATCACTCTCCATTCGGGCTCCATTATCTTTACATGAAGATACTTGATAATAAACCAACTCGCGGCTAATGTATCTTTACTTAAAGATACTTTTTTGCGAGATAACCATGCCGCTGCTGATCGCCCTGCTCGCCCCCCTGCTCTGGGGCAGCACCTATGCCGTCGTCAGTCTCTACCTGACCGACTACTCCCCCTACTGGGTGGCCGTGTGGCGCGCCCTCCCCGCCGGGGTGCTGCTGCTGTTGCTCCATCCCCGCAGACCGCCTCTCGTCTGGAGCAGGCAGTTCCTGCTGGCGTTTTGCAACATCACCGCCTTCTTCGCCCTGCTGTTCGTGGCGGCGTTTCGCCTGCCCGGCGCCGTGGCGGGTACGTTGGGAGCGACGCTGCCCCTCATCCTGATGGGGCTGGCCTGGCTGCAAGACGGTGTCAGACCGACGCTCAAGTGGCTGTTGCTGGGGGTGATGGGGCTCGTCGGGGTGCTCTTGTTGCTCAATCCCTCTGCCAATCTGGATCCCGTCGGCGTGGCGTGCGCCCTGCTCGCCACCCTGCTCATCGGCCAGTCGAGCCGCTGGATGCAACGCTGGCCGGTGGACGACCTGCTGGCCCTGACCGCCTGGCAGCTGCTGCTGGGCGGCCTGATGCTGATCCCGCTGGCCTGGTGGCTGGCCGGCCCCATGCCCCTGCCCCGGGCTGACGCCACTCCCGGGCTTATCTGGCTGGTGATCCTCAATACGGCTCTGGCCTACTGGGCCTGGCTCTGGGGACTCAAACGCCATGGCCCGGAGGTGATGGGGATGCTGGCCCTCACCAACCCCATGGTGGCGGTCTCCTGCGGTGTGCTGATGGTGGGAGAAACCCTGGATGGCCGTCAGTGGCTCGGCATCGGCACCATCCTGCTCTCTCTCTTCCTGATGAAGCTGCCGGCCCGCTCCTTCCTCAAGCGCTGGCAGAACCGCAAGGCCGCCACCGGCAGCGTCGACAACGGCTGATCCGCAGTCAACCCGACACAAAAAAAGAGGAGCCACCAGGGCTCCTCTTTCACATGGGTTGTTGCCGTGAGAGTCAAACGCCTGCCTTGGCCAGGGCGGCGGAGACGATCTGCTGGGCTTCCTGCTGGATGAGGTCCAGGTGCGCCTCCCCCTTGAAGCTCTCCATGTAGATCTTGTAGATGGACTCGGTACCGGAGGGGCGCGCCGCGAACCAGCCGTTCTCGGTCACCACTTTCAGGCCGCCGATGGCGGCATCGTTGCCCGGCGCCTTGGTCAGCTTGGCGAGGATGGGCTCGCCAGCCAGGGTGGAGGCTTCCACCAGGGCCGGATCCAGCTTGGAGAGCACCGCCTTCTGTGCGCTGTTGGCCGGGGCATCGATGCGGCGGTAGCTGGAGCGGCCGAATCTGGCTTCGAGCGCATCGTAGTGGGCCTGGGGATCCTTGCCGGTCACCGCCAGGATCTCGGCCGCCAGCAGCGCCAGGATGAAGCCATCCTTGTCGGTGGTCCAGACGGTACCATCTTTGCGCAGGAAGGAGGCACCCGCGCTCTCCTCGCCGCCAAAGCCGAACTCGCCGCTGTAGAGACCGTCCACGAACCACTTGAAGCCGACCGGCACCTCTTTGAGGGTGCGACCAATCTCGCCGGCCACCCGGTCGATCATGGAAGAGGAGACCAGCGTCTTGCCGACGGCCGCCCCCTTGGGCCAGCCGGTTCTGTGGGTGAACAGATACTGGATGGCCACCGCCAGATAGTGGTTCGGATTCATCAGGCCCGCCTTGGTGACGATGCCGTGACGGTCGTAGTCAGGGTCATTGCCAAGGGCGATGTCGAACTTGTCTTTCAGGGCAATCAGGCTCGCCATGGCGAACGGGCTGGAACAGTCCATCCGGATCTTGCCGTCTTTGTCCAAGGTCATGAAGGAGAAGGTCGGATCGACCTTGTAGTTCACCACCTCGATGTCCAGACCGTAGCGCCTGGCGATGACGTCCCAGTAGGCGACGCCGGAGCCACCCAGCGGATCCACGCCGATCTTGATGCCAGCCTGCTTGATGGCGGCCAGATCCAGCACGTTTTCGAGATCATCCACATAAGGGGTGACATAGTCGTGTTCCACCACGAACGGGCTCTTGAGGGCCTCGGCAAACGGCATCCGCTTCACGCCGGTCAGGCCCGCCTCCAGGATCGCGTTGGCGCGGTCTTCCACCCACTTGGTGATCTCGCCTTCGGCGGGGCCGCCGTGGGGCGGGTTGTATTTGAAGCCACCATCTTCCGGCGGGTTGTGGGACGGGGTGATCACCACGCCGTCCGCCTGGGCCACGGGTTTGCCTGCGTTGTGACGCAGGATGGCATGGGAGATGACCGGGGTCGGCGTGAAGCCGAGGCCAGCCTGAATGCGGGTCTCGACACCGTTGGCCGCCAGCACTTCCACCGCGCTGGCAAAGGCGGATTCGGACAGCGCATGGGTATCCATGCCGACGAACAGCGGCCCCGTGATACCGGCCTGCTGGCGGTACTCCACCAGCGCCTGGGTCACCGCCAGAATGTGGGATTCGGTGAAAGCGCTGTGCAGGGCGCTGCCGCGGTGACCGGAGGTGCCGAAGGCGACCCGCTGCTCAGGGCGGCTCATGTCCGGCTTGTTGAGGTAGTAGGCGCTGACCAGACGGGGAATGTTGGTCAGATCGCAAAGACGAGCCGGCTGACCGGCGTGGGAATGCTGTGCCATGGCGTTTTCCTTGAGCTGAGCCTTGCCCGGCAAGGCCTGAAGTCATTGATGGGTTAAACGGCGCCGCACACCCGAGCCGTCAGATCCTCGTCATAACCCATGCTGTTCATGAGCTGGGCCACCATGTTCTGCTTGCGGCTGGTATTGGTATTGGTGATCACCCAGAACGGGGTCTCCGGTACCGGCTTGGGCTTGGTGGTGCTGCCACTGGCACGCAGCGCTTCCGGGTCACGGGAGAAGTAGACGCGCTTGCGCCCTTTTATCTCGGTCGCCTGGGTGAAGGCTTCCGGGTTGTCCCGATAGAGGGTGCTCAATACCAGCATGAAGCGGTTGATGGACTTCTCTTCTTTCTGCAGCTCGCCGGAATCCAGCAGTGCCTCCAGCCCCATGGCATCGGCCACGGGTTGCGGTTGCATCGCAGGCGCGGCCGCCACGGTTGCCGTGCCGGCCTGGGCGGGTTGCTCCAGCAGGCGACGCAGGATATCGGACGCACTCTCGCCGATGTGCCGGGTCTGGCTCGCGATAAAGAAGTAGAGATCGTCATCAAGCTCGATGGTTTTCATAGGGATGCGCTGGACTCGTCGAAATTCGGATGCGGCGATTATACATAGGCAGACCCGGCAGCCCAAGCAAGGGGCGGACAGATGTGCATGAATCTCCTTGAGAATACGGCATAATGACGGGCCAAGTGTGTGATCCCCCGCACTGATAGCCGATCCCGGGGCGATATTTTTGAAAAAAAACCACAAAAAAATCCCCCACCAGGAATGAAATCCTTTTCTTTCAGTGTGTTAAAAAGTATGGCGATAGAGCCCACGACCGATAAGGTGTCATTTTGCAACAATACCCACGATTGAACTTCAAGGAACAGGGCGAAGGCCCGACTGTCGTGCTGATCCATGGCCTCTTTGGCAGCCTGGACAACCTCGGCCTGCTGGCGCGCCCCCTCAGCGAACAATACCGGGTCATCAGCGTCGATCTGCGCAATCACGGTGCCTCCTTTCACTCGGACGAGATGAGCTACCCGGCTCAGGCGGCGGACATCCTGACCCTGCTGGACCATCTTGGACTTGAACAGGTGGCCCTGGTGGGCCACTCCATGGGGGGCAAGGTCGCCATGCAGGTCGCCAAGCAGGCCCCACACAGGGTCAGCAAGCTGGTGGTGGCGGACATCGCCCCGGTGGCCTATCCCCACGCCCGCCACAAGAACGTGTTTGCCGGGCTCAATGCCACGCTGGCCACGCCCCCCCAGAGCCGCAGCGAGGCGGAAGCCATGCTGGCCGAGCACATCGAGATCGCTGGGGTGCGCCAATTCCTGCTCAAATCCTTCGCCAAAGGGGAGTCTGGATGGGGGTGGCGTTTCAACGTGCCGGCCCTTGAGCGCAACTACGCCAACATCATGGGCTGGCCCGACGATGAACGCCGCTTCGAAGGCGCGACACTCTTCATCAAGGGGGGCGACTCCGACTATATGCTGCCCGAATACACCGGGGCCGCGATGGCCCAGTTCCCGGCCGCCAGGGCCCGCGTCATCGCCGGCACCGGCCACTGGTTGCACGCGGAAAAGCCGGTTTTGTTCAACAAACTGGTTGTGGATTTCCTGTCGACAGGCGGTTAACAGTTTCAAATCCTTTGTGATATAGTGCGCCCGTCTTAAGGAGTGCGCGCAATCCATGCTGAGTGAACACATCGATCTCATCGAGAGTCTGGGCCTGAAACTGTTCTTCGTGGCCATCTTCCTGCTGATTGGTCTGGCCATTCAGGACGTGCTCAAACGGGGCAATGTGCCCCGCTTCGGCCGCTTCATCGTCTGGCTGGTGCTGTTTCTGGGTTGCGCGGGTTTTGTCGCCAAGGGGCTGATCGAAATGGGCTGGGAAGGCTCAGGGATCGGCTAACTACTTTTCATCTGTGATGTATGGCCAAACAGCAAACTGATCGAACAACACTGGATCTGTTCGCAACTGAGAAGCGCCCCGGCAGGCCAAAGACCAATCCACTCCCCCGCGAGACCCAGCTCAAGATCAACAAGCGCAACCAGCTCAAGCGCGATCGTGAGAACGGGCTGAAACGGGTCGAGTTAAAGGTGGAAGCCGAGTTGCTGGAGCGCCTGAACCAACTTGCGCTGCAACAGAACGTCAGCCGAGCCGAGCTGATCCAATCTATCCTGAAGCAACAGATCGAGTCTGCTCATGCAGCAGGCATCGCAATCTGAACCGTCAAGCATCAACACCAGATACGGGTAACGAAACACTATGGCTAGTGTAGGTCTGTTTTTCGGCAGCGATACCGGTAATACCGAAGCTGTCGCCAAGATGATCCAGAAAGAACTGGGCAAACAACTGATTGAAGTCCGTGACATTGCCAAGAGCAGCAAGGCCGATATCGACAGCTTCGATCTGCTGATGTTCGGCATCCCGACTTGGTACTACGGCGAAGCCCAGGCCGATTGGGACGACTTCTTCCCCGAACTCGAAGAGATCGACTTCAACAACAAGCTGGTGGCCATCTTCGGATGCGGCGATCAGGAAGACTATGCCGAGTACTTCCTCGACGCCATGGGCACCCTGCGTGACATCGTCGAAGCCAAGGGCGCCATCATCATCGGCCACTGGCCGACCGCGAGCTACGAGTTCGAAGCCTCCAAGGCACTGGTGGATGACAAGCACTTCGTGGGCCTGGGCATCGACGAAGATCGCCAACCCGAGCTGACTGCAGAGCGCGTCAAGGGCTGGTGCAAACAGCTGCACGAAGAGATGTGCCTGGGCGAGCTGGAGTGATCTGATCTCCCTCCCTCTTCATGCAACAAGGGCCCCGACGGGGCCCTTGTTGCATCTGCAGCAGGCATTCAGCCCCCCCTGTGCTGGGGCTTGGATCTGACATAGAGGGTGCGCTTCACCTGGGCCACCAGCTCGCCCTGGCCATCCTGCACCTGCACCTCGAACTCGGGAAAGTGCTTCTCCCCCCCCTCGGTCGCCGCCACGATCGATGCCAGCTTGGCGTCGCTCAGGGTGAACTCCGCCACCAGTTTGCCCTTGCCCGGCTTGATGAAATTGATGCTGCCCGCCTTGTCCCACACGTAGTAGCGGTTCTTGAAATAGCCCATCAGCATCAACGGGTAGATGGGATCCGTCATGGCGAACATGCTGCCGCCGAACTGGGTCCGGTTGGCATTCTTGTTCCACCAGCGGGACTTGAGAGTGACCCGGCAGAAGCGAAAATCGGGGCTCAGGGTTTCTATCTTGATGCCTGCACCCCAGAAGGGGGGCCAGGCGTTGAGGGCGCAGCGCACCCAGGCGGCATTGCCGAAAAGCCAATCCATGGATCTCATCCGACCAGACTATAAAGAAGTCACATAGTATCAACATTCTCTGATCGAGCAAGCGGGCCTGAATATTCCCATGACGGGCTTGATGAGCTAAAGCCCTTGAATTGCTGGGTTTATTTTTAACTTGGCTACGACCTATAATGACAGGCCAAGCGAGTTCGTGGTTGCCATTACAGCGGCAGTCAATCAGAATAACCACACCTTCGAGAATGCGAATAAATAGAAATGGCAGACAACAACCAAGCGTTAAAAAAGGCCGGGCTCAAGATCACCTTGCCCCGTGTCAAGATCCTGGAAATCCTGCAACAGCCGGACTGCCAGCACACCAGTGCGGAAGATCTGTACAAACGGCTGATCGATCAGGGCGAGGAGATTGGTCTCGCTACCGTTTATCGCGTTCTCAACCAGTTTGATGATGCCGGTATCGTCACCCGTCACCATTTCGAAGGGGGCAAGTCGGTGTTCGAGCTCGCCACCCAGGAGCACCACGACCACCTGGTCTGCCTCGACTGCGGCAAGGTGATCGAGTTCTCCGACGAGGTGATCGAACAGCGCCAGCGCGACATCGCCAAGGCGCACAACATCCGCCTGACCAACCACAGCCTTTACCTGTATGGCCACTGCGCCAACGGTGACTGCAAGCACGACGATTGATTCGGCCGGGTCGGCGCAATAAAAAAGCCAGCATCATGCTGGCTTTTTTGTGTCCGCAATCCGGACCAGAAGCGGCAGGGTTTCCCCTGCCCTCTTCTATCAGACCTCGGCCTTGCCCCAGACGTCACGCAGGGCCACGGTGCGGTTGAACACCAGGCGCTCGGCGCTGGAGAGCTTGTTGTCGGCGCAGAAGTAACCTTCACGCTCGAACTGGTAGGCAAACTCCGGCTTGGCATCCTTCAGGGAAGCCTCCACCCGGGCCCCTTCGATGATCACCAGGGATTCCGGATTCAGAGCCGCTTCGAAGTCATCCTCTGCGCCCGGGTTCGGCACCTTGAACAGACGGTCGTAGAGACGCACTTCGGCCGGCAGGGAGTGAGTGGCGCTGACCCAGTGGATCACCCCTTTCACCTTGCGGCCGTCCGCCGGATCCTTGCCCAGGGTCTCGGGGTCGTAAGAGCAGTAGATGCAGGTGACCTTGCCGTCCGCATCCTTCTCGACCCGCTCGGCCTTGATGACGTAGGCGTTGCGCAGGCGCACTTCCTTGCCCAGCACCAGCCGCTTGAACTGCTTGTTGGCTTCCTCTTTGAAGTCCGCCTCATCGATGAAGATTTCGCGGGAGAAATGCAGCTCACGGGTCCCCATCTCTGGCTTGTTCGGG
Source organism: Aeromonas sp. R2-1 (assembly GCF_040908425.1). Taxonomy (NCBI): domain Bacteria; kingdom Pseudomonadati; phylum Pseudomonadota; class Gammaproteobacteria; order Aeromonadales; family Aeromonadaceae; genus Aeromonas; species Aeromonas sp. R2-1. Next base: position 111,488 of record NZ_JBFODR010000048.1, on the reverse strand, counting down.
TGCGCAGGCGCCGTCAGCACCTCGTCGGCCGCCAGGTTCTCGATCACCACCTTCACCGGGTGCAATACGGCCATGGCGCGCGGGGCGTTCTCGTTGAGATCGTCGCGGATGCAGGCTTCCAGCATGCTCATCTCGACGATGTTGTCCTGCTTGGTCACACCGATGCGCTTGCAGAACTCGCGGATGGAGGCCGGGGTGTAACCACGGCGGCGCAGACCGGAGACGGTCAGCATGCGCGGATCGTCCCAGCCGTTCACGTGCCCCTCGGTTACCAGCAGGTTCAGCTTGCGCTTGGACATAACGGTGTATTCGAGGTTCAGACGGGAGAACTCGTACTGACGGGGGTGACAGTCGATGCTGATGTTGTCCAGCACCCAGTCATACAGGCGACGGTTGTCCTGGAACTCCAGGGTACACAGGGAGTGGGTGATCCCCTCCAGGGCGTCCGAGATGCAGTGGGTGAAGTCATACATCGGGTAGATGCACCACTCGTCACCGGTCTGGTGGTGATGGGCAAACTTGATGCGATAGATGACGGGATCGCGCATCACCATGAAGGGGGATGCCATGTCGATCTTGGCGCGCAGGCAGGCGGAGCCTTCGGCCATCTCACCGTTTTTCATCTTGGCGAACAGGGCCAGGTTCTCTTCCACGCTGCGATCGCGGAACGGGCTGTTCTTGCCAGGGGCGGTCAGGGTGCCGCGGTATTCGCGCATCTGCTCCGGGGAGAGCTCGTCCACATAGGCCAGTCCCTTCTCGATGAGCTCGATGGCGTAGCCGTGCAGCTTGTGGAAATAGTCGGAGGAGTAGCAGATCTCGCCGCTCCACTGGAAGCCCAGCCACTGGACGTCCTGCTTGATGGACTCCACGAACTCGATGTCTTCCTTCGCCGGGTTGGTGTCATCGAAACGCAGGTTGCACTGACCCTGATAGTCGCGGGCGATGCCGAAGTTCAGGCAGATGGATTTGGCGTGGCCGATATGGAGATAACCGTTCGGCTCCGGCGGGAAACGGGTATGCACGCTGCTGTGCTTACCGCTTGCCAGATCTTCATCAATGATCTGACGAATAAAGTTAGTTGGGCTGTTCGCCTGACTCATGGCTCACCTCAAAAATGCGTCACTGGCGGACGTTGTGCCGGCTGGCACCCTCATACCCCCGCCGTCAAGCCGGGTATGATCCCTCATTACGCGCCCTGCCTCAACCTGAATTTGGCCAATTCGGGTCATTGGCGCACCAAAAACGGCGAAACGGGAGAAATTGCAGAGATCCTGATCAAAAAAAGCCCCGCACGGGGCGGGGTCTCAAGTGATGAAAAACAGACAAAACACACACAACAAAGGTTCACACGCAGAGTCAACCTTTCCCAAACCCGATGGCCATCGACCTTGGGAAAGGCGGGTCTTGCGACCCACCTTGCGTTATGGATTGAGAGCTATCAGTTCAGCTCGGTGACGCGGCTGGTGCGCTTGCCATCGAAGCTGGTGGTACGCAGGTAGACCTTGCCATCCACGGTCGGCTTGGCGGCAGCGTCGTAGGCGCTCCAGCTCTTGCCATCCAGGCTGTACTGGATGGGCAGACCCGGCAGATCCACATTCGCTTCCAGCACACCGTTCACCACCTTGGCACCCGGTACGGAGAGGCGATATTCCACCCCGGCCTGGTCCAGTTTGGGCAGCACTCGCTGACCCAACACGTTGGCAAACTGGTTCCACTCCTTGTTCAGGGTGGCCTTGTTCACGTGCTTGGTGGTGCCGGAGAACTCGCGACCCTTCACGTAATCGAGCTCGAAGCCGGCCTTGTGCCAGGCGCGCTCGGCCACGGAGAAGATACGCGGATAGACCATGTACTCGTACTGGGCATCGGTGCGCACGGTTTCACTCCACTGCTGACCGGAGATCCCCTTGAACTTGACCGGATCCTGGTCACCCTTGGCCACGAAGGCGTTGCCGTCGCGGTCAACCGAGGTCTCGGCGTTCTGCGGCAGGTTTTCCGGGGCGAAGGCGAACACCTTGCGGGTGTCGTTGAAGCGGGTTGCCCAGTAGTAGCCGCGCTCGGCCGGGTGTACCTCGTTCGGGAAGTCGAAGTAGAGGTAATCCGGGTTGGAGAGCACCACGTCATAGCCCTTGTGCGCCCACTTCATCGCCTCGTTGAAACCACCCCAGTAGAGGGTTTCCCAGAAGTTGACCCGGGTCTTGTCGGTAGCGAATACGCTGGCATCCGTGGCGTACTTCAGGCCATCTTCCCACGCCTGCAGGGTGGAGAAGCCGTGGCCCTTGACCATCTCGCTCACTTCCTTGGCAAAGTAGACCGGCAGCTCGGCCACGTCCTTGATCTTGCCATCGTCGATCATCTTCTGGCACATGGGGGACTTGCCGAACGGCTTGTCCTGCTTGCTGGAGTCGACATTGCCCTTCCAGGCCACCAGATCTTCTTTCTTGGTGACGGCCGGATCCTGGTAACCACCGCCCTGCATGATGTTCTTCGCCTCGTCACCACCGTAGTGCCAGGCGGTCAGCGGCTGGCCGGCGGCCTGGTGCATCTGGGCCACTTCGTCCATCACCTTGGCAACGAAGGTGGCGGCACCCGGCTGGCAGGGGTTGATGAAGGACATCTTGTCGTAGAACTGTACCGAGGTGACGTTGGAGGTATCGGCCGGGTCAGTCAGACGGAACTGGTTGGCCTCGGCTTCTTTGCCCTCGCTCATCAGACGCTTGTAGCGTGCCTCCATGGAGACCACGGCGGCACGGGCGTGGGCCGGCATGTTGATCTCGGGGATCACGGTCACACCGCGGGCCTTGGCATAGCGTACCAGGTCGATGTAGTCCGCCTTGCTGTAGAAACCGGAGCCCTGGTTGTCGCTGGTGGGGCCGGAGCCAAGCTGCGGCATCAGGCACTTGGTTTCGGACTCGTCATGGCAACGCTGGCTGCCGACGTCGGTCAGCTCCGGCAGGCCCGGGATCTCCAGACGCCAGCCTTCATCGTTGGTCAGCCCCAGGTGCAGCACGTTGAGCTTCATGGCGGACATCTGATCCACCAGCTTCTTCATGGTCTCCGGGCTTCGGAAGTGACGGGCCACGTCGGTCTGCATGCCCCGGTATTCAAAGCGCGGCGCATCCTCGACGCTCATCTGGCTCACCAGCTTGTCGTCAACCCCCAGCAGAGAGATCAGAGACTGGGCGCCCCAGAAGGCGCCGTCAACGTCGTGCCCCTGAATGACGGTGCCCTTCTTGCCGATGGTCATGTCGTAGCCTTCGGCCTGCTTGAGCTTGCTGCCGAGCTTGATGGTGACCGGGTAGCCGGTGTCGGAGAGGGTAACACCCAGCTTGGTCAGTTGCGCCTTCAGGGCCTCGGCGCGATCGCTCGGCAGGTCAAGGGCATTGAGCTTGATGGTGGAGAAGTCGATTTGCGGGCCGGCCTTGACCACCTGCTTCATCGGGCTTGGCAGGATGCGGTCGTCAATCTTGCCGGCAGGCAGCAAGGTGCTGGTCTGGTTGGCGGCGAAACGGGTCTCGCTGTTCATCAGGATGTTGTTGTCATCCTTGGTGCGCTTCCAGCCATCGGCCGGCATCGGCTTCTCGTAGGTGCTGGTATCGTCGATGTTGCTCATGCTGGCCAGCACTTTCGGCTCGGCCCCTTCACTGGCGACATACCAGTTCGGCATGATGTCAGATTCGAACAATACCCAGTATTCCACCACCAGGGGCACCTCGACCGTGGCGTCCTTGGCAAAGCCCTGGAACTTCTCGGTCGGCGTCAAACGATAGAGGTCGCCGGTCAGGTGGGTGATGGTGAACTGGTCGTTGTCCACCCGCTGGATGCGGCGGATGGAGGAGACATAGATGCTCCAGTCCTTGGAGGTGACGTCGGCACCGGTATTGGTCAGGTGCAGCTTGGCAACGCCGCAGCTCGCCCACTCGGAGCCCAGCGCCTGGCAGTCAAGACCGGCGCCGGCACCGTCATTGGTGACGACTTCGTACTTGACGACGAGGTTGCTGGCGAGGGCGTCGACCACCGCTTGCCTGGCAGCATCGGCTGCAAGTGCGGGACCGGCGAAAACGGTAGACATGGCAATGGCTAACAGAGAATGTTTCAAGTTCATAACTGCTGCTCTCATTTGAAGTAAAGGTTGGATTTTCTTGGCTTTTTTTATATGGGGCCCCGAGGCGGGGCCCTTAGTTATGTCAACAATGGACTTAGACTTGAGGTGAGCGAGTCGCTCGATTAACGCAGGGCTTTCATCTCACCGGCGATGATCTCGGCCAATGGGCCCAGAATCACCTGCAGGTTCTGCTCACCGAGCTTGACCACACCGGCCGCGCCCAGGGCTTTGAGCTTGCGCTCATCGACGATGCTGCGGTCTTTCAGGGTCAGACGCAGACGGGTGATGCAGGCGTCGATGGTCACCAGGTTGTCCTGACCACCCAGCACTTCCAGATACTGCTTGGCCAGCTCGGTACGGTCGGTGGTTTGAGCCTGTACCGGCACGGCTTCGTCATCTTCACGACCCGGGGTTTTCAGGTTGAACTTGGCGATCACGGCGCGGAAGACCACGTAGTAGAGGCCGAAGAAGACCAGGCCCTGTACCAGCAGCATGTACCACTGGGTCGCCAGCGGGTTGCGGCTGGAGAGCACCATATCCACCAGACCGGCGCTGAAGCCGAAACCGGCGATCCAGTGCATGGAGGCTGCGATGAACACGGAGATACCGGTCAGCAGGGCATGGATGACGTACAGTACCGGCGCCACGAACATGAAGGAGAACTCGAGCGGCTCGGTCACCCCGGTGAAGAAGGCGGCAAAGGCGGCAGCGATCATGATGGACGCAACCTTCTCTTTGTTCTCTTTCTTCGCGCTGTGGTAGATGGCCAGTGCGGCACCCGGCAGACCGAACATCATGATGGGGAAGAAGCCGGCCTGGTACATGCCGGTCACGCCCACGACAGCCTTGCCGGCGTCGATGGAGGACTGGCCACCCAGGAAGTTCGGGATGTCGTTGATGCCGGCCACGTCGAACCAGAACACGGAGTTCAGGGCGTGGTGCAGACCGACCGGGATCAGCAGACGGTTGAAGAAGGCGTAGATGCCGGCACCGGTGGAGCCCATGCTGACGATGGATTCACCGAAGCTCACCAGGCCACCGTAGATGACCGGCCAGACGGCCATCAGGATGAAGGAGACGACGATCATCACCACGGAGGTCACGATCGGCACCAGACGACGACCGGAGAAGAAAGCCAGCGCCTTGTGCAGCTCCACGCTGCTGAAGCGGTTGTAGAGCTCAGCGGCGATGACACCACACAGGATGCCGACGAACTGGTTGCTGATCTTGGCAAAGGCTGCCGGCACCTGGTCGGCCGGGATACCCTTGATCTGGGCCACGGCGCCCGGGCTCAGCAGGGTGGTGACCACCAGGAAGCCGACCAGACCGGCCAGCGCGGCGGAACCGTCTTTATCCTTGGACATGCCGTAAGCGACGCCGACGGCGAACAGAATGGGCATACTGTCGATGATGGCGGCGCCCGCCTTGATCAGAAACGCAGCCAGAGGGCTTCCGCCACCCCAACCGTTCGGGTCAATCCAGTAGCCAATCCCCATCAGGATCGCGGCGGCAGGCAATACCGCTACCGGCACCATCAGGGCACGGCCGATCTTTTGCAAATAACCGAGAATGTTCACGGTTCCTCTCCTTAGTTGGTGTTTTTCTAGAAATTAAGTGCTTATCACGTTCGACGCATAAGCCATCAAGGCTTGATTGGCAGTCTATGTGTTTTATTTCGCTGCGCAAATTAATAAACCAGCTTTCGTGATCATTATCACTCAACAGAGATAAAGGTAGCCGATAGATGTGGCTTAGTTCGCAATCTTTATTTACGCTATAAAACAACTTGAATCCGTGTCTGGTCCCTTGCCGTCACTCCCTGTGCGGCAACCGTACTGAGGTATATAGAATGCGCCTGATCCCGTTGAAGTCTGCCAGCCAGGTGGGTCTCTGGTCTGCCCGTTACATCGTTGACCGCATCAATGCGTTCAAACCCACTGCCGAGCGCCCCTTCGTGCTGGGTCTGCCCACTGGCGGCACCCCGCTCAACACCTACAAGCGCCTGATTGAGCTGCATAAAGCCGGCGAGGTGAGCTTCCAGAACGTGGTCACCTTCAACATGGACGAGTACGTGGGGCTGCCCAAGGAACACCCGGAGAGCTACCACAGCTTCATGCACAACAACTTCTTCAATCACGTGGACATTCGCCCGGAAAACATCAACATCCTCAATGGCAACGCCGAGGATCTGGTGGCCGAGTGCCAGCGTTACGAAGACAAGATCAAGTCCTACGGCAAGATCCACCTGTTCATGGGCGGCGTCGGCAATGACGGCCACATCGCCTTCAACGAACCGGCCTCTTCCCTGGCTTCCCGTACCCGGGTCAAGACCCTGACCGAAGACACCCGCATCGCCAACTCCCGCTTCTTTGGCGGCGACATGGAGCAGGTGCCCAAGCTGGCCCTGACCGTGGGTGTCGGCACCCTGATGGACGCCGAAGAGATCCTGATCCTGGTGGTCGGTCACGCCAAGGCCCAGGCCCTGCAGGCCACCGTGGAGGGCAGCGTCAACCACATGTGGACCATCTCCACCCTGCAACTGCATCCGAAAGGGATTGTGGTGTGCGACGAACCTTCCACCATGGAGTTGAAGGTCAAGACGGTGCGCTACTTCCAGCAACTGGAAGCCGACAACATCAAGCACCTCTGAGGAGCTCCCATGTACGCTCTGACTAATTGCACTCTCTACACCGGCAGCTGCGTGCTGACCGGTTATGGCGTGGTCATCGATGGCGACAAGATTGTCGCCATCTCCCGCCAGGCAGAACTGCCCGCTGGCATCGAGCAGATTGACCTCCAGGGCGCCAACCTCAGCGCCGGCTTCATCGACGTCCAGCTCAACGGCTGCGGTGGCGTCATGTTCAACGGTCACATCACCACGGACACCCTGGCCACCATGCAGGCGGCCAACCTGAAATCCGGGACAACCAGCTTCCTGCCGACCCTGATCACCAGCCCGGATGCGGACATGAAGCAGGCCGTCGCCGTCACCCGCGACTACATGGCCGCCCACCCCAACGAGGTGCTTGGCGTCCATCTGGAAGGGCCCTACACCAACCTCAAGCGCAAGGGGATCCACCCGGCCGAACAGATCCGCCAGCCCGCCGACGAGATGATTGACTTCTTCTGCGACAACGCGGACGCCATCGCCAAGATCACCCTGGCGCCGGAGCGCAACAAGCCCGAGCACATCCGCCGTCTGGTGGAGGCCGGCATCCTGGTCTCCGCCGGCCACACCGCCGCCAACTACGACCAGGCCATGGCGGGCTTTGACAACGGCATGCGCTTTGCCACCCACCTCTACAACGCCATGACCCCGACCCTGAATGGTCGCGAGCCCGGCGTGGTCGGTGCCATCTACGATCGCAAGGATGTCTATGCGGGCATCATCGTCGACGGCCACCACGTACACTGGGCCAACGTGCGCCTGGCACACAGGATGCTGGGGGAGCGGCTGGTGCTGGTCACCGATGCCACCGCGGCGGCGGGCGCACCGGAAGGCTTTGAGAAATTTGATTTTTGCGGCGCAACCGTCTATTTCCGCGATGGTCAGTGCGTCGATGAGAATGGTACACTCGGCGGCTCCGCCCTCACCATGATCGAAGGGGTGGAAAATCTGGTCAAACAGGTCGGATTGCCGCTCGACGAAGCACTGAGAATGGCCACCCTTTACCCCGCTCGTGCCATTGGATGGGACTCGCGTCTCGGTAGTATCCAGGTCGGAAAAATTGCCAACCTCACCGTCTTTGATCAGGCCTTCGCGGTCTGCGGGACCGTGGTTAACGGACACTACACAACACAGTGACACTATGACTGGCGGACAAATAGCAAACGTAGATCTTATCAAGCAGGTAAACAGTGCGGTCGTCTATCGCCTCATTGACCTGCAGGGGCCCATCTCGCGGGTCAAAATTGCCGAGTTGAGTCAGCTGGCCCCGGCCAGCGTGACCAAGATAACCCGGCAACTGATCGAGCACGGCCTCATCAGGGAAACCTCGCCGCAAGCCTCCACTGGCGGGCGCCGCGCCATCTCCCTGACCACCATCAAGCATCGCTTCCAGTTTGTGTCCGCCAAGCTGGGTCGCGGCTACCTGCAGCTCTCCCTGTATGACCTCGACGGCAAGGAGCTCGATCAGCACATCACCCAGGTGACCGAGATCGAGCAGCAACCGGTGGTGGACATGCTGCTGCGGGAGATTGGCGCCTTCATCGACGCCAATCAGGATCGCAGCCGCAACCTCATCAGCATCGCGCTGACCATGCCGGGTCTGGTCAACCCGGAATCCGGCATGGTCATCTACACCCCCACCTACCAGATCCGCAACCTGGGGCTCGCCAAGCTCCTGGAGCACCACTTCAACCTCCCCTGCTACGTGGGCAACGACACCCGTTCGCTGGCGCTGGCCGAGCACTTCTTCGGCGAGTCCCGCGACTGCATGGACTCCATCCTGGTGAGTGTCCACCAGGGGACGGGCTCGGGCATCATCACCAAGGGCAAGGTGTTTCTTGGCCAGAACCGCAACGTCGGCGAAATAGGCCACATCCAGGTCGAACCCCTTGGCAAGCGCTGCCACTGCGGCAACTTCGGCTGCCTCGAGACCATCGCCTCCAACGAGGCCATCGTCGACAAGGTGAAGGAGCTCATCAGCCGCGGTCACCTGAGTTCGCTGCAAGAGAAGCACATCACCATTCAGGAGGTGTGCAAGGCGGCGGTGGCCGGTGACGAGCTGGCCCGCAGCGTGATCGAGAACGTGGGGGAGCACCTGGGGCGCGCCATCGCCATCACGGTCAACCTGTTCAACCCCCAGAAGGTGCTCATCGCCGGTGAAATCACCGCCGCCGAAGAGATCCTGATCCCGGCCATCCGCCGCTGTGTCGAGCACCAGTCTCTGCCAAGTTTCCATCGCGGCCTGCCCATCGTTAAGGCGCGTTTCCAGAACCAGCCCACCATCGGCGGCTTCGCCCTGGTCAAGCGCTCCCTGTTGGAAGGGGATCTGCTGCAGATCATCATGGAGCAAAAGTAAGGCCCACCCCTTCGGACACGAAAACGGCAGCCAGTGGCTGCCGTTTTTTATGGTCTGTTTTCGCCGGTTCACCCCGCCCGGCACGGCTTGAACAGATCCAGCTTGCCGTCATAGACCTGGGTCTGCACGTCCATGATGCCAAGCATGGAGTGGAACAGGTTGTCGTGGGAGAAGCGCTTGCTGGCTGCCTCCTGTTGCAGGCAATCCAGATTGAGCTGACGGTCTGCCTGCAACTGGGGAGAGAACCAGGTCAGGAGCGGCACCCGGGTCTGATCGTCCGGTGCGAACTTGTAGGGGGTGCCGTGCAGATAGAGCCCCATGGCACCGAGGGATTCACCGTGATCCGACAGATAGACCAGCCCCACGTTGTACTGGCTCTCCAGGCTCTTGAGCTTGTCGATGAGCTGGGCAAGCACCTTGTCGGTGTAGCGGATGGTGTTGTCATAGGTGTTCACCAGCTCTTCGTTGCTGCAGTTCTCGATGTCGCTGCGCGGGCAGTCCGGCAGGAAGACGCGATCGGCGGCCGGGTAGCGGCGATAGTAGGTCGGACCGTGGCTGCCCATCAGGTGGAAGGCCACCAGCTTGCTGCCCTGCTTGCCCTGCATGTCGGCGATCTGCTGATCCAGCCCCTGCAACAGCACCTCGTCATGACAGGCATTGCCGGAGCAGTATGCGGGGAATGCCTTGGGCTCAATCTCGATGGTGGGAACGTTTTTGCACACCCCCTTGCAGCCGCCGTCGTTCTCCTTCCAGAGCACCGAGATCCCGGCATGTTGCAGCACGTCCAGCAAGCCGTCCTGGGACTGGGCCCTGGCCTCGTCATAGCCGCGCCGGGTCATGTTCGAGAACATGCAGGGCACGGAGAGCGCCGTGGCGGTGCCGCAGGAGCGCACGTCTCTGAACGAGACCACATTGGCCTCCTTCTCGGTGAAGCCGTTGGTTTCCTTCTTGTAGCCGTTGAGGGAGTAGTTCTGGCTGCGAGCCGTCTCCCCCACCACCAGGAACATCAGGGTCGGCTTCTCGTGCTGGCCGATCACCCTGGCATCGGTGCCGATCTGCTGGTAGGGAATGGGAGTGGCGAAGACCACATCCCGGGCGTACTTGTAGAGCCCGTGCACATAGTTGGCGGGCACTATCTCCTTGCCGAGGGACTTGTTGTTGCGCCCGACCGAGGCGTAATCCTGGTAATAGAGGGCGGCAGCCCCCATCAGAAACAGCAAGGAGAGGGCGATGGAACCGAGGCGCAGACCCAGCCCCTTGTACCAGGGACGGGGATACTCAATCTTCACCCACAGCAGCACCAGCACCGGCAGCAGGCCGGTCAGCAGGAACCAGAGCACCACGGAGCCGTTGAGGTAGGATCCCGCCTCCCCGCTGTTGGTCTCGATGATGTTCTGCATCATGCCCATGTCGAAGATCACCCCGTACTTGAGCATGGCGTAGCTGACGAGGGAGCCGGTCATGATGAGCAAGGCGAAGAAGGGCTTGAGCAGATAGCGGAAGGTAAAGGGCAGGAACACCGCGTTGAGGGCCGCCACCAGCACCAGGGGTATGGAGAGGACAAACCCCGCCTTGACGTGTTCAAGGGCGGTGAGGATGCGATAAAAGTGCAGGAAAATGGGCCAGTTGAAGACCAGTGCAAACAGCAGCACCAGCAACAGATTGACCTTCATCACTCCCAGAGTGAGACGCATAGAGAGACTCCGACAAACCAGTGGAACTAACAACCTGCCAGCAGGCTTCGTGGTGACCATCCCGACACTCGGCCCTGAAAAACAGGACAAGAGCCAGGGAGGTCCAGATACGGGGTCATCCTAGGACGGCAAACTTAAGCGAACATTAAGAGAGGAAATCGAACCACAAGGGGAGGGGCGCGGTCTGGCACATAAAAAAACGGCAGCCCGAGCTGCCGTTTTTGCGAAGGTGAACAAGGTGTCGCACCTGTGTGTTCGCGAACCTGAACAGGGTCGCGGCAATCTCGTCGGAGCCGGGGAAGAGAACCGTTGTGGTCGCCCTCCCCTTTGCCCTGAGGGATCACAGGGTCGCGGCGATCTCGTCGGAGATGGAGCCGTTGTGGTACACCTCCTGCACGTCGTCCAGATCTTCCAGCATGTCGATGAGGCGCATCAGCTTGGGCGCGGTCTCGGCATCCAGTTCCGCCTCGGTGGAGGGGATCATGGTCACTTCGGCGCTCTCGGGCTTGAAGCCGGCGGCTTCCAGACCGTCCAGCACGGTGCCGAAGTCGTTCGGGGTGGTGTAGACCTCGATGGTGCCATCTTCTTCGGTTACCACGTCGTCGGCACCGGCTTCCAGCGCGGCGTCCATCAGGGCGTCTTCATCGGCGCCCACGAAGGTCAGCACCCCCTTCTTGGTGAACAGATAGGCCACGGAGCCGTCGGTCCCCAGGTTGCCGCCGCACTTGCTGAAGGCGTGGCGCACTTCGGCCACGGTACGGTTGCGGTTGTCGGTCAGGCACTCCACCATGACGGCGGAACCGGCCGGGCCGTACCCTTCGTAGACTATGGTCTCGAGCTGCTCGCCGTCACCGCCGCCGGCGCCACGCTGGATGGCGCGGTTGATGGTGTCGCGGGTCATGTTGCTGGTCAGGGCTGCCGCCACCGCCGCACGCAGGCGGGGGTTGTTGGCAGGATCGGCATCACCCAGACGCGCGGAGGTGGTGATTTCGCGGATCAGCTTGGTGAAGATCTTGCCGCGCTTGGCGTCTTGCGCCGCCTTGCGGTGTTTGATGTTGGCCCATTTACTGTGACCTGCCATAGGGACTCTCCGTTATAGTTGGAAATTTCAGTAACACTGGTTGCGCCCAGGGGGAAACGGGAAAGGCCGCATCGCTGCGGCCTTTGTTGCCGATAACGGCTTATTCGTCACCCTTGACGGTGGTCGCAATCGCCAGCTCGCCCAGTTGGGCCGGGTTGGCAAAGCTCGGGGCGTCTGTCATCAGACAGGCGGCCGCCGTGGTTTTCGGGAAGGCGATGACATCCCGGATGTTGTCGGTGCCGGTCAGCAGCATGCTGAGGCGGTCCAGACCGAAGGCCAGGCCGGCGTGGGGCGGGGTGCCGTATTTCAGGGCATCCAGCAGGAAGCCGAACTTCAGGCGCTGCTCGTCCGGGGTGATCCCCAGGATGTCGAACACGGTGGACTGCATCTCGCTGTTGTGGATACGCACAGAGCCGCCACCCACTTCGTAGCCGTTGATCACCATGTCGTAGGCGTTCGCGTAAGCGCCCACCGGGTTCGCTTTCAGCTCGGCCGGGCCTAGGTTGCTCGGGGCGGTGAAGGGGTGGTGCATGGCCGCCAGGCCGCCTTCGCCATCTTCCTCGAACATGGGGAAGTCGATGACCCAGAGCGGCTTCCAGACGTTCTCCACCAGGCCCAGATCGCGGCCCACCTTCAGGCGCAGGGCGCCCATGGCATCGCACACCACCTTCTTGGAATCGGCCCCGAAGAAGATGATGTCGCCGTCCATCGCGCCGGTACGGGCCAGGATCTCGCGCACGATGGCGTCAGAGAGGAACTTGGCCACCGGGGACTGCACCCCTTCGAGGCCGCTCCCGGCTTCGTTGACCTTCATCCAGGCCAGGCCCTTGGCACCGTAGATGCCGACGAACTTGGTGTACTCGTCGATCTGCTTGCGAGACAGCTCCGCGCCGCCCGGTACCTTCAGAGCCGCCACACGGCCTTTCGGATCCTTGGCGGGGCCGGCGAACACGGCGAACTCCACCTCGGTCAAGAGATCTGCCACATCCACCAGCTCCATCGGCAGGCGCAGATCCGGCTTGTCGGAGCCGAAGCGGCGCATGGCTTCGTCGAAGGTCATGATGGGGAAGTCGCCCAAGTCCACGTTCAGGATGTGCAGCCAGAGCTTGCGGATCATCTCTTCCATGATTTCACGCACCTGGGGTGCGGTCATGAAGGAGGTCTCCACGTCGATCTGGGTGAATTCCGGCTGGCGGTCGGCACGCAGGTCTTCGTCGCGGAAGCACTTGACGATCTGGTAGTAGCGGTCGAAGCCGGACATCATCAGCAGCTGCTTGAACAGTTGGGGGGACTGCGGCAGGGCGTAGAACTTGCCCTTGTGCACGCGGCTCGGCACCAGGTAGTCACGGGCCCCTTCCGGGGTCGCCTTGGTCAGCATCGGGGTCTCGATGTCGAGGAAGCCGTGCTCGTCCATGAAGCGGCGCACGAAGGCACTGGCCTTGGCACGGGTCTTCAGGTACTTGGCCATCTCGGGACGACGCAGGTCCAGGTAGCGGTACTTGAGGCTCACCTCTTCGCTGTTGACCTGGTTGAAGTCAAGGGGCAGCGGCTCGGCACGGTTGATGATGGTGAGCTCGTGGGCGAACACCTCGATGGCACCGGTGGCCATGTCGCTGTTGCGCTGGGAGTCGGGGCGGGTACGCACCACACCGGTCACCTGGATGCAGAACTCGCCGCGCAGCTCGGAGGCCAGGGCAAAGGCGTCCGGCTTGTCCGGATCGAAGAACACCTGCACGATGCCCTCGCGGTCGCGCATGTCGATAAAGATGAGGCCGCCGAGATCACGACGACGATGGACCCAACCGCACAATGTAATGGTCTGCCCGGCATGGGCCTCATTGACCTGTCCGCAATAGATAGAGCGCATGGACTTCTTCCTTCGAAATGGTAGAGAGACGGTTCATCCTGGGTCGCCGGGCACGACTGGCAAGCACCGTCTGTCTCACAGCTGGCCAGATCCTGCTTCTTGCCCGGTTTGAAATCTGTCTCGGGTCATCCGGCTCCCCGAGCCGGATTCTTGCCGCCGCCCCAGACATGCCCCCGCTCCCGACCGGGATGACGAGTGGGCGCCGGGGTATCGGCTGGCGTCGTTGTCTGGCCACTGCCGGGCCGCGATCATCGTCACCCGGGGGCTCGGTCGCGCGCATTACGACAATGTGGCAAACAAAAGGGTTGGCATTATAGAGGAAAACCTCCATTTGGGTAAAATGGCCCGCAGCCCCCTTTACCCAGTTTTTTGTTGTTCTGGCGCAAAAAGGAGGGCAAAAGTGCGCCAACCTGCCGACAGGAACCATCATGAGCCTCTATTTGGGCCTGCCCCAGTGGTCACACCCGGCCTGGCCCGGCCAGTTGCTGGGGATGAATGCCAGGCCCGCCGAGCACCTCGCCGACTATGCCAGGGTGTTCAACTCCGTGGAGGGCAACACCACCTTCTACGCCTCGCCGACCCCGGAGACGGTGCAGCGCTGGGCCGATGCGGTCCCCGACCACTTTCGCTTCAGCTTCAAGTTTCCCAAGGAGATCAGTCACCAGAGCGATCTGGTGAGCGCGGACAAACAGGTGACGGCCTTCATCCGCCTGCTGGCCCCCCTGCATGACAAGCTGGGGCTGCTCAAGCTGCAACTGCCCGCCCGCTTCGGGCCAGAGGGGCTGGCCCGTCTGGATGCCTTCTTCGCGCGGCTGCCCCAAGATTTCACCTATGCCCTCGAGGTGCGCCACCCCGATTTCTTCGCCAAGGGGGAGGCGGAACGGGCCCTCAACCGGATGCTGATGGCGCGGAGCATCAATCGCATCATGCTCGACAGCCGCCCGCTCTTCTCGGTGCCCGCCACCACGGCCGCCATGATCGATGCCCAGGGCAAGAAACCCAGGTTGCCGGTCCATCTGCTGGCCACAGGGAGTGCCCCGGTGGTGCGCCTGATTGGTTTGCCTCAAATCGAGGACAATCACCCTTTTTTGCCACCATGGTTGCCACATTGGAAACAATGGCTCCAGGAGGGCAAGGATCTCTACCTCTTTGTCCACACCGCCGACAATGCCCGGGCCCCCGAACTCGCACGGCAGATCAGCCGCCTGCTCGGCCAGGAGATGGCCCCCTGGCCAGGAGAAAACGATCGCGCCCGCCAGGGGGTGCTGCCCTTTTGAGCGACCCCCTCTCCGCCCCTTCTCCGTCCCCAAAAAAAGCCGCTTTTTTTGTGGTCCCACCGGGGTTGGCGTCAAGACAAACGCCCGCCTTTCCTCTACACTAGCGCCCCAAGTAAGGTCCCGGGCCTGGGTGCATGGCAATGCGTTGCCCACCCCAGCCCGGCACCCTGAGGGCCCGGACCATGGCCCGTTGCGAACAGGGGCAGCCCGAAGGATCCCGGAGCAAGCCACCCCGTTCGTCAACCGGTGACGACGCCATTTCGATGCCCGTCCACCCAAGATTCAATTGAATAAAACAGCCGCCCACCACACCGGCTGTCAGGTTGCGTCAGCATGCACGATCAGATTTTTGCCGCCCCCATCGCCCGTCTGGGAGACTTCTGCTTTGACGAGCAGGTCGTCGACGTCTTCCCCGACATGATCCAGCGCTCGGTGCCCGGTTACAGCAACATCATCTCCGCCATCGGCATGATGGCCGCCCGCTACGCCCAGCCCCAGAGCCGCCTCTACGATCTCGGCTGCTCCCTCGGCGCCGCGACCCAGGCCATGCGCCGCCACGTCACCCAGCCCGGTTGCCACATCACGGCGGTGGATCTCTCCCACCCCATGATCGAGCGGGCCCGCGCCCACCTCTCGGGCTTCAAGTCCGAGGTACCGGTGGATCTGGTGGAGGCGGACATCTGCGACATCCCCATCGAGAACGCCTCCGTGGTGGTGCTCAACTTCACCCTGCAGTTCGTCGCCCCCGAGAAGCGGGCCGCCCTCATCGCGCGCATCTTTGACGGCCTGCGCCCCGGCGGCATCCTCATCCTGAGCGAGAAGTTCCGCTTCGATGACGAGCAGGTCAACGAGCTGCTCATCGACTTGCACCTCGACTTCAAGCGGGCCAACGGCTACAGCGAGCTGGAAATCAGCCAGAAGCGCACCGCCCTTGAGAACGTGATGCGCACCGACACCCTGGCGGTCCATCAGGCGCGCCTGCGGGACGCCGGCTTCACCCACCTGGACCTCTGGTTCCAGTGCTTCAACTTCGGCTCCATGATTGCCATCAAAGCCAGCGACACCAACTAAGCCATGATCGATTTCGCCCATTTTTATCAACTGATCGCCAAGAACCGGTTGAGCCACTGGCTGCACACCCTGCCCGCCCAGCTGCACGCCTGGCAGCACGACAACCTGCACGGGGATCTGCCGCGCTGGAACCGCGCCCTCGCCAAGCTGCCCGTCGTGGCCCCCGGCCGGATCGAGCTCAAAGAACGGGTCGCCATCGGCGGCCCCGATAGCCTGGGAGAGGGTGAGCGCAAGAAGACCGAGAGCCTGTTGCGCCAGCTCATGCCCTGGCGCAAGGGCCCCTTCCATGTGCACGGCATCCACATCGACACCGAGTGGCGCTCCGACTGGAAGTGGGATCGGGTGCTGCCCCACATCAGCCCGCTCCAGGGCCGCTACGTGCTGGACGTGGGCTGCGGCAGCGGCTACCACCTCTGGCGCATGGTGGGGGAAGGGGCGAAACTGGCGGTCGGCATCGACCCGAGCCCGCTGTTCCTCTGCCAGTTCGAAGCCATTCGCCACTTCGCAGGCAACGACCAGCGCGCCCACCTGCTGCCCCTCGGTATCCAGGAGCTGCCGGCGCTGCGGGCCTTTGACACCGTCTTCTCCATGGGAGTGCTCTATCATCGCAAGTCTCCCATCGAGCACATCGAGCAGTTGCGCAACCAGCTCAAAGACGATGGGGAGCTGGTGCTCGAGACCCTGGTGGTGGACGGCGACGAAAACCAGGTGCTGATGCCCTCCGATCGCTACGGCAAGATGCGCAACGTCTGGTTCCTCCCCTCGAGCGCGGCCCTCACACGCTGGGTCGAGCGCTGCGGGTTCACCGATGTGCGCATCGTCGACGAGAATATGACCAGCACCGACGAACAGCGTCGTACCGACTGGATGATTAACGAGTCCCTGAGTGACTATCTGGATCCACACAATCCTGCACTCACGGTCGAAGGATACCCGGCACCCAAACGTGCCGTACTGATCGCCAGAAAGGCCAAAGACTAGCCGATGGCGGCTGTGGAAGTTACACTGACCCAATTCCAGGAAGCACAGTTAAATGAATGACATGAAAAGCAAATTAAAAGGAATGACCCTGCTCTCCCTGCTCAGTCTCGGCGGGTGTGTCAGTATGGAAAAAGCCCCCCCGGCCCCGACCCTGACGCTGGCCGAGCTGCGCAACGAGATCTCGTTGAGCGAGCAACGTCTGCAAACATCCATGGAACAGCAACAGAAGCAGTATGTGCAGCAACAGCACCTGCTGGTTCAGCTCAACACCGATGTCACCAACATGAAAGAGTCCGTGAAAAAAGTCGACAGCAAGCTGGCTACCCTACCCCCCGAGCCGCCCAAGGCCATGCCCATTCCCACCGAGAAGTGCCCGGCGCCGAGCCAGGGCCACACCGTCGATGGCAAGCTGCTGGTGGGTGAAGCGGAGTGGATCTGGGTTGACGCCGCCAACGACGCCTTCCAGGCCCGGGTCGACACCGGCGCCACCACCTCCTCCATCAGCGCCCAGGAGATCACCATCTTCGAGCGCAACGGTAAAAACTGGGTGCGCTTCTTCCTGAGCCACCAGGAGATGGACGACAAGATCCAGATTGAAGCGCCCCTGGTGCGTCACGTACGGGTCCGTCAGGCTTCCGCCGACGATCTCGACCGACGCCCCGTGGTCCGCCTCGCCGTGCGCATCGGCGACATGACCGAGAAGGCCGAATTTACCCTGAAGGACCGCAGCGACATGACCTTCCCCGTGCTGCTGGGCCGTGAATTCCTCAAAGACATCGCCGTGGTCGACGTGGCCCGCGAATATATCCAACCCAAACCCAAGCTCAAGGATGTGAAATAATCCATGGTTTCCCGTAAGCCGTTCTATCTGCTGGTCGCCCTGCTCTACATCGTCGGCCTGGGGATGACCTTCTATCATCACATCGCGCTGGACGTCCCGCTCACGCCGGGTGAAAAGCGCCAGATCTGGTCCATCGAAGCCAAGCTCGAGTTCGAGGCCACCGGCGAGCCGGTGATCGCCTCCCTGGCCATTCCGGGCACCCAGCCCGGCTTCACCCTGATGAACGAGAACGCCGCGAGCCCGGGCTATGGCCTGTCGTTCGTGGAAAAAGACGGGGATGCCCGCGCCGAGTGGTCCATCCGCACCGCCTCCGGCCGTCAGGAGCTTTACTACCGGGTCGACATGATGGCCGATGCCCATGCCAAGCCCGCCGCCAACCCGCAGCCGCCCGCCATCGAGAAGCAGATCGAGAGCGAGCCCTACGCCACGGCCATGAAGCAGATCCTGGAGCGCGCCCAGGAGCGCTCCGCCGACGGCTACACCCTGACCCGCGAGATCATCAAGGAGATCGAGAAGCAGGAACAGAACGCCGAGCTGCTCAAGTCCCACAAGAGCCGCGCCAATCTGATTGCCGAGCTGCTCAACAACGCGGACGTCCCGGCCCGGGTGGTTCACGCCCTCAGCCTGGAAGATGGCCGTCGCCGTCAGGAGCTGGTGGATTACCTGCAGGTCTTCAACAGCCCGACCGACTACAAGCTGTTCAACCCGCAAAGCGGTGAACAGGGTCAACCGGCCAACCTGCTGCTGTGGGAGTACAACTCCGGCGCCCTCCTGGACGTCACCGGCGGTCACAACTCCCGCGTCACCTTCTCGATGATCGAGCAGGAGCAACCGGTCAACGTGGCCCTGGCCCAGAAGTTCGAAAAATCCGAGATGATGAACTTCTCCATCCACAGCCTGCCCCTGGAAGAGCAAGCCCTGTTCAAGGGTCTGCTGCTCATCCCCATCGGCGTGCTCATGGTGGTGTTCCTGCGGGTCATCGTGGGGATCAAGACCTCCGGCACCTTCATGCCGGTGCTGATCGCGGTCGCCTTCATCCAGACCTCGCTGGTCACCGGCCTCATCGGCTTCCTGCTGATCGTCGGCACCGGCCTGGTGATCCGCTCCTACCTCTCGAGGCTCAACCTGCTGCTGGTCGCCCGGATATCGGCGATCATCATCATGGTGATCTCGATGATCGGCATCTTCTCGGCGTTCGCCTTCAAGCTGGGGCTGACCGACGGCATGAAGATCACCTTCTTCCCGATGATCATCCTCTCCTGGACCATCGAGCGCATGTCCATCCTGTGGGAAGAAGAGGGGCCCAAAGAGGTGTTCCGCCAGGGCGGCGGCTCCCTGCTGGTGGCGGTCATCGCCTACCTGGCCATGGACAACGAGCTCATTCGTCACCTCACCTTCAACTTCCTCGGCCTGCAGCTGGTGCTGATGGCGACCGTGCTGTTGATGGGTAACTACACCGGCTACAAGTTGAGCGAGCTCAAGCGCTTCAAGCCGCTGGTGGACGAGATGAAGTCTGGTGCCACCCCGGGTAAGGACAAGTAACAGATGTGGTTCTGGCAGAAATACACCAGTCCGTGGAGCCTGTCCCAGGCAGGCATCCTCGGCATGAACAAGCGCAACCACTCCTACATCAGCCGCTACAACCCGCGCCGCCTCTATCCGCTGGTGGATGACAAGCTCAAGACCAAGCGCATCGCGCTGGATGCGGGGGTGACGGTGCCTGAACTCATCGGCACCATCCGCGAGCAGCACGACGTGACTCGCATCACCGAGCTTGTGAAAGACTGGCCGGGCTTCTGCATCAAGCCGGCCCGCGGCTCCGGCGGCAAGGGGATCCTGGTGATCCTGCGCCAGGAGGACGGCCTCTTCTACAAGCCCAACGGCAGCGCCGCCAACGGCCAGGATCTGGAGCGCCATGTCTCCAACATCCTGGCGGGGCTCTATTCCCTCGGCGGCAAGCCCGACGTGGCGCTGGTGGAAGGGCTCATCAACTTCGACGACGTGTTCGACGGCTACTCCTTCGAAGGGGTCCCCGATGCCCGGGTGATCATCTTCAAGGGGTTCCCGGTGATGGCCATGATGCGCCTCTCCACCTCGGCTTCCGACGGCAAGGCGAACCTGCACCAGGGCGCCGTGGGGGTGGGCCTGTGCCTGCGCACCGGCCGCGCCCTGCGGGCGGTGCAGTTTGGCAACCCGCTGCGCCACCACCCGGACACCGGCCTGGATCTCTACGATCTGAAGGTGCCCCACTGGGACACCCTGCTCAACCTGGCGGCCTCCTGCTACGAGATGTCCGGTCTTGGCTATATCGGGACCGACATGGTGCTGGACAAGTTCCGCGGCCCCATGCTGCTGGAGCTCAACGCCCGTCCGGGCCTTGCCATCCAGATCGCCAACGGTCGCGGCCTGGTGCCCAACCTCAAGACCATCGAGAAGCTGGGTCAGGTCAAGATGAACGTGGAGCAGCGGGTCAACTTCGCCAAGGATCACTTCGGTATCTTCGACGAATAGTCCGCCCCCCTTCTGCAAAAACGCGCCCACCGGCGCGTTTTTTTATGGCCGCCCCTGCGTGCAGGGCGCCCCGCCCGAAGGCCGATCCCCGTCACATCCCATGGCGGCGCCCCTTCAATGGCGCGGCACAAGGGGATAAGCTCCTGACCAATGAGGGGTGACCAGCCCATCGGCGCAGGCCACCCCATGTGCGTGAGGCAGTGCGCCTGCCAGGGGGCACCGATTTGTCGACGACAACGGGGCTTCTCGATGGTAGATTAATCAAATCAAATAGATAGCATCGATCGGGTTTCTCCTATGCAACGTTGGCCCAGCCTGAAGCAGCTCCAGTATCTGGTCGCTCTGGACGAGCACAAGAATTTCAACCGCGCCGCCAAGGCCTGCCATGTCAGCCAGTCGACCCTGAGTACCGGGATCCAGACCCTGGAGGACATGATGAACCTGCAACTGGTGGAGCGGGATCACAAGAGCTTCATCATGACGCCGGTCGGCATGGAGATCGTGGCGCGGGCGCGCAACCTGCTCTCCGACGCCCGGGATCTGATGGAGCTGGGGCAGCAGCAGGGGGGCGTCATGCACGGCACGGTGCGCCTGGGCTGCATCCCCACCATCGCCCCCTTCCTGCTGAGCAAGCTGCTGCAGGTGTGCGGCAAGGCCTATCCGGATCTGGAGCTGCTGCTGCGGGAAGACACCACCACCAATCTGCTCAAGCAGCTGGAGCAGGGGCAGCTCGATCTGCTGATCCTGGCGCTGCCGGTGGAGATCGGCGGCTTCCACAGCAAGACCGTCGGCCAGGATCCCTTCCACATGGTGATGCCCTCCCACATGGCGGCGGGCCTGCACATGCCGTTCGACTACAAGGAGCTGCCCAACCAGAGCATCTTCCTGCTGGAGCGGGAGCACTGCCTGACGGAGCACGCGGTGAGCGCCTGCCGGCTGCGGGACAAGAGCAAGATCAACCCCTTCGCCGCCACCAGCCTGCACACCCTGGTGCAGATGGTGGGGGCCGGTCTTGGCACCACCTTCCTGCCCCAGATGGCCATAGATGCGGGCATCCTCGACAACACGGACCTGGTGGCCATTCCCCTGCCCGGGGAGAAACCCTATCGGGAGATAGGCCTGGTGTGGCGCCCCAGCACCACCCGGGTGCAGACCTTCTACAAGATTGCCGAGCTGCTGACGCCGCTCATTACCCCCAAACCGGCGGGGTGATCCAGTGGCTGCCCCCACAGGCGGCCACTCGTCAATGCCGTTGTCATTCAGGTTCCAGGCAGGATCATCGTCTATGATGAACCCCGTGCCCTATCAAGGAGTTGAGATGTTTCGCACCTTGCTGCTGCCCCTGCTGGCCCTGCTTCTCGCCGCCTGCTCCAGCACGCCGGAGCCTCCCCCTCCCGTGCGCCAGAGCGGCGCATTCGACAACTTTTATCAGCAGTGGCGCGGCGTGCCCTATCGCATGGGCGGTACCAGCCGCGCCGGTCTCGACTGCTCCGCCTTCACCCAGCTCGCCTACAGCCAGGTGCTGGGCTTCACCCTGCCCCGCACCACGGAATCCCAGGCGAGCCTCGGCCGCCCGGTGGACAGATACCGTCTCCAGCACGGGGACCTGGTCTTCTTCAAGACCGGCTGGCAGCAGTACCACGTCGGGGTCTACACCGGGGCAGGTGAGTTCATCCACGCCTCCACCAGCAAGGGCGTGATCCGCTCGCGCCTCGACAACGTCTACTGGAACAGCCGCTACTGGCAGGCCCGCAGGCTGGTCCAGTAGGTGCGACCCCAAACATGAAAAGGCCCCGAGGGGCCTTTTCATGTTGTTGTCGGGTCAGTGCTTGCGGTGCCAGCGGGGCGAGGTGGCGCGCTCTCCCCAGGGGGTCATGCAGGGCAGCAGGGCCCCCTCGATGACGCCCTCATGGCTCGCCAGCGCCAGGGCAATCTTCTCGTGGAGCAGGCGCAGCAGGTTCTTCTCCTGGCCCGCCAGGGAGTGGCCCGCGGCGAAATACTCCTGCTGATGTTGCAGCGCCAGCTTCTGGGCAAACTCATAGGTATTGAAACTGTCCGGCATGCGCGCGATCACGTCATCCAGCCGGGCCAGCAAGCTATGCAATTCCCTGGTCATGTGCGGTTCTCCCTCCGAGTTGGTAACTCACAATTACCCCTTATTGGATAGAAGGCCAATCCGGATGCCTCAAAAGTGGGAGCCCGGACACAGTTCCGGGCAACGCTGCCCACTGGCAGCCACCCTCTGCCCTCGCCCAGTTTACAAGTCGGCAACGAATCGCTAGATTTGGACCGACTAATCAGTCGGTCACTTTTCGTGCGGAGCATGCCATGGACACCACCGTCACCCCCGCCTCACCGGACAAGTTTTCCCTCCCCGAGCAGCTGCATCGGCTCAGGCAGGCCAGCCAGGCCACCCCCATGCCGGATCTGGCGTCCCGCCTCGCCAGACTTGACGCCCTCAAGCAGGGGCTGCTGCGCCACAAGCAGGCACTGTGTCAGGCCCTGGCCCGGGACTACGGCCAGCGCAGCGATTACGACAGCCTGATCGCCGATGTGCTCCCCTGCGTCATGCAGATCAACTACACCCTGAAACGGCTCAAGGGGTGGATGAAACCGGAGCGCCGTCATTCCGGCCTGCTGCTGGCCCCCGCCAGGGTCGAGGTGCACTATCAGCCCCTCGGCGTGGTCGGCATCATGGTGCCCTGGAATTTCCCGGTGATGCTGAGCCTCGGGCCCCTCATCGGCGCCCTCGCCGCCGGCAACCGCGCCATGATCAAGCTCTCCGAGTTCACCCCTCACACCAACGCCGTGCTGCGCACCCTGCTCGATGAGGCCCTCGGCGGTGACGAGGTGGTGGTCATCGAGGGGGATGCGGGGATCGCGGCCGCCTTCAGCGCCCTCCCCTTCGACCATCTCATCTTCACCGGCTCCACGGCGGTGGGTCGGCTGGTGATGGCCGCGGCCGCCCCCCAGCTCACCCCCCTCACCCTGGAGCTCGGCGGCAAGAGCCCCTGTCTCATCGCCCCCGACATGCCCCTGGCCCTGGCGGTGGAGCGGATGATCTTCGGCAAGAGCCTCAACGCCGGCCAGATCTGCGTGGCCCCCGACTACGTGCTGCTGCCGAGGGGGCAGGAGCAGGCCTTCATCGAGGCCTATCAGGCCCATTTTCGCCGCCTCTACCCCAAAGGGCTCGAGAGCCCGGATTATGGCGCCATCATCAACGCCCCCCAGTACGAGCGGCTCACCGCCTGGCTGGAGGAGGCGAGGCAGGCCGGCGCCCAGATCCACCCCTGCGTCACGCCCGCCCGGGATGACGCCACCCGCAGACTGGTGCCCCACCTGCTGACCGAGGTACCCGGCCACTGCCAGGTGATGCAGCAGGAGATCTTCGGCCCCCTGCTGCCCCTGGTGCCCTATGACGACATCGAGGAGGCCCTGGCCTATGTGGCGGCCCGGCCCCGCCCCCTGGCGCTCTATCTCATGAGCCTGGACGAGACGCTGCAGCGCCGCCTCATTCGGGAGACCCACGCCGGGGGCATGGCCATCAACGAGAGTCTGTTCCAGGTGGCGGCGGACGATGCCCCCTTCGGCGGCATCGGTCCCTCCGGCATGGGCCACTATCACGGCCGCGAGGGGTTTCTCACCTTCTCCAAGGCCAAGACCGTGCTGCGCCGCGGGCGCTTCAGCACAGGCTCCCTCATTCACCCCCCCTATCGGCGCTGGTACCAGCGGCTGATGATGGCCCTGTTCCTGCGCTAGGAGGCGAGATGCGAGAAACCATGACCGACAAACGCCGCCAGATCCTGGATGCCGCCCTGGCTCTGTGCGCGGAGGATGGCCTGCAGGGCGCCGCCACCGCCCGCATCGCCAAGGCGGCCGGGGTGGCCAATGGCACCCTGTTTCATCACTTTCCCAGCAAGGAGGTGCTGATCCAGAGCCTCTACCAGGACATCAAGCTGCGCCTTGGCGCCGCCATCACCGAGACCGATGCCGCCCTGCCGCTCCAGGAGCAGGCCCGCCACTACTGGCACCAGGCCATGGGCTGGATGCAGGCTCACCCCCGTGAGCTCAGGTTCGTGCTGGGCTTTTTCCACTCCCCCCTGCTGGCCCGCCCCCTGCGCAGCCAGATCCTGGCGGAGACCCTGCATTTTCTGCCGAGCCTGCTCGCCCGGGGCCAGGCCAGCGGCGAGCTGATGTCGGCCCCGCCTGCCTTGATGCTGGAGGTGTGCCAGGGCCAGTTTCTGGCCTGCGCCTCCCTCTTTGTCGATCAGCCTGAACTGGGAGAAGACCCCCACTGGCAGGAGAACGCCTTCACCCTCTTCTGGTCCGCCATCAGCGGAGGTTCCCATGCGCCCTGACGCCCTGCTTGCCACCGGCAGACGCCTCTGGATTGGCAGCCTGCTCTGGATCATCGGCCGCACTCTGTGCCGCGCCGCCCGGGTCGACGAGGCGGTGCGCCGCGAGCTTGCCCCCCTGCCGGACGGCCTCACCATCAGGCTGGAGGTAAACGGCATGACCCGGGGGCTGAGTCTCTACAAGTTCGCGGGGCGCTGGCACTGCGGTGAGGAGGCTGGCAGGGCGCACTCGACCTGTGCCCATGACAGCCACCACCTCCTGCGGGTGCGCTTCAAGCACCCCGCCGTCGCCTTTCGCGCCCTCAGCTTTCGCCTCGGCATCAACCAGGCCTTTTGCGAAAACCGGCTGCTGGTGGAGGGGGATCTCGACGCGGCCATGCACCTGGTGCGGGCGCTTGAGCAGTTGCAGAGCCTGATCCTGCCCGCCTTCATCGCGCGGCCCCTGCTTCGCCACTACCCGGACCCGCATCGCAAGCTCGCGCGGGCCTGCCACATCTATCTGGGTCTGCTGACCGGTTGAACACGAGGAGAACGGGATGAGCCGTTATTACGATTTTTTCTGCCCGGTCAAGCTGATGGCGGGGGAGCAGGCACTGGAACAGTTGCCGGATGCCTTGAGGGGATTGGGAGCTGGCCGCCCCTTGCTTCTCACCGACAAGGGGGTCAGCGGCAGCGGGCTCGCCACCCTGCTGGCCGATGTGATGGCCGAAGGGGCCTTGCCGGTCGCCGCCATCTGGGACGAGATCCCGGCAGACTCCTCCACCGCCGTGGTGGAGCGGATCGCCCGCCACTACCGGGAGCTGGGCTGTGACAGCCTGCTGGCCCTTGGCGGCGGCTCCGTCATCGACACCGCCAAGGCGGTGAACATACTGGCGACTCTGGGGGGCGAGCGGCTGCTCGACTATGCCGGAGCGGATTGCCTGACCCGTCCCCTCAACCCCCTGGCGGTGGTCCCCACCACGGCGGGGACCGGCTCCGAAGTGACCCTGGTGGCGGTGATCAAGGACGAAGGGAGCGGGCGCAAGGTGCCCTTCACCTCCCCCTTCCTGCTGCCCCGGCTGGCGGTGCTGGATCCCCGCCTCACCCTGGGGCTGCCGCTGCCCATCACCGCCGCCACCGCCATGGATGCCATGACCCACGCCATCGAGGCCTTCATCGGCAACGGCAAGAACCCGGTCAGTGACGCCCTGGCCCTGATGGCGGTGGAGAAGATTGCCACCGCCCTGCCCAGGGTGCTGGCCCACCCGACGGACAAGGGCCTGCGGCTGCAACTGGCAGAGGGCTCCACCTTGGCGGGCATGGCGTTTTCCAACTCCATGGTGGGGCTGGTGCACGCCCTCGGCCACAGTCTGGGGGCGCGCTGCCACCTGCCCCATGGCCTCTGTATGAACCTCTTCCTGCCCACCGTGCTCGACTACAACCGGCCC
The DNA here is from genome assembly GCF_040908425.1 of Aeromonas sp. R2-1. Taxonomy (NCBI): domain Bacteria; kingdom Pseudomonadati; phylum Pseudomonadota; class Gammaproteobacteria; order Aeromonadales; family Aeromonadaceae; genus Aeromonas; species Aeromonas sp. R2-1. Next base: position 85,257 of record NZ_JBFODR010000048.1, on the reverse strand, counting down.
GGCATCGACCCCGAGCTGGCCCGCCTGCTGCTGCCCCTGGTGGGGCCGGAGCGCTTTGCCGCGACCCCGGCCGAGGGGAGACCCCAGGCCACCATCGAGGCGTTGCAGGCACTGCGCGATACCCTGTGGCAGACGGTCAAGCTGCCCCGCACCCTGCGGGAGGCGGGCCTCACCGACAAGGCGCTGCTGCCCGGGATCCGGGATCTCGCCATCAACGACGGCGCCCTGCTCTACAACCGCAAGGATGCGGACAGGGAACAGTTGCTGGCCCTGCTGGAGCGGGCCTGGGAGTAGCGGCCCCTTGCCCGTCAGACATCGGGGGTGAAGACCCCGGTGGAGAGATAGCGATCCCCCCGATCGCAGATGATCGCCACCACCACCCCCTGCCCGATCTCCGCCGCCACCCGCAAGGCCCCGGCCACCGCGCCACCCGAGCTGACACCGCAGCAGATCCCCTCCTCCCGCGCCAGGCGGCGCATCATGACGAGGGACTCTTCCAGTGTCACATCCAGCACCCCATCGACCCGCGCAGGCTCGAAGATGGCGGGCCGGTAGGCCTCGGGCCAGCGGCGAATGCCGGGGATCTGGCTCCCCTCGGCCGGTTGCAGGCCGATCACCGCCACCGCCGGGTTCTGCTCCTTGAGGTAGCGGGAGACCCCCATGATGGTGCCCGTGGTGCCCATGGCAGAGACGAAGTGAGTGACCGCCCCGCCGCTCTGGCGCCAGATCTCGGGGCCGGTGGAGCGGTAGTGGGCATCCGGGTTGGCGGGGTTGTTGAACTGATCGAGCACCAGCCCCTCCCCCCGCGCCTGCATGGCCAGGGCGAGGTCTCGCGCCGCTTCCATGCCCTCTTCCACCAGCACCAGCTCGGCGCCGTAGGCCTGCATGGCGTCGCGCCGCTCCTGGCTCATGTTGCTCGGCATGATGAGTCGCATCCGGTAACCCCGGGACGCCGCCACCATGGCCAGCGCGATGCCGGTATTGCCGGAGGTGGCCTCGATGAGCCGGGCTCCTGGCGCTAAGTGACCACTCGCCTCTGCCTGCCTGATGAGGTTCAGCGCCGCCCTGTCCTTGACGGAGCCGGCGGGGTTGTTGCCCTCCAGCTTCACCAGCAGGGTGACGCCGGGGTGCGGATTGATGCGGCGCAGCGCCAGCAGCGGGGTGTTGCCTATCAGATCGTCCAGGGTGGCGAAGGCCATGACGGATCCATCCTCTCTCAATGTTCTATACCTTGCCTTGCGACCATTCGCAGGCCGGCCAGTGTAAGCGAGCCCGCCATGGGCGCAAAGAATGGCGTTGGCAAACCCTGTCCGCCATGTTCTGATCTTCCCATTCACCCAGAGAGGACTCCCGATGAGCGACATCCTTCACCAGGCCGATCAGCAGCAGTTTGTCTGCACCGTGGACGGCAAGCTCTCCCGCCTTGCCTATCGCCGGCTGGACGCCACCACGGTGGACGCCTACAGCACCCAGGTTCCCCCCGAGATGCGCGGACAGGGGATTGCCGACAAGCTGGCCCGCCGCTTCTACGACTGGACCCTCTCTGAGGGGCTTACCATAGTGCCGAGCTGCAGCTACATCGACGTCTGGTTGCGCCGCAATGCAGGTTGACGCAGGGCCGCTGCGGGAGGCGCACCTGCGGGCCTGCACCGAGGCCCTGCTGCGGGCTGATCATCTGCGCGTGGATTGCCTCCGGGCTGCGCGGGAGCTGGCCCTGCCCGACTGGGCCCTGGGGGCGGGGTTTGTGCGCAACCTCATCTGGGATCACCTCCATCACAAGGCCGAGCCCACCCCGCTCAACGACATCGATCTTATCTATCTGGACAGCGCTGATCCGACTGGATTGAAGGAGGCCGATCACGAAGCCTGGCTCGCCGCCAGGATGCCGGGCCAGCAGTGGGAGGTGCGCAACCAGGCCCGCATGCATCTGCGCCAGCAGGTGCCTCCTTTTGCCAGCTCGCTCTCGGCCCTCAGCCACTGGGTGGAGATACCCACCTGCATCGGGGTCCGCCTGCTGGCAGATGACGGGTTCGAGTGGCTGGCCCCCTACGGCTTTGCCCCCAACTGGTCCCTGGTGGTGAGCCCCAATCCGCGCTGTCGCCAGGAGAGCCGTATCTTTAGCGAACGGGTCAGGGCCAAGGAGTGGCAACGCATCTGGCCTGACCTTGTGGTGAACTGGCCATGAGCGGATTGCAAAGGATCGACAACCTTGGGCACACTAAGAAAAAGATGTTTGTAACTCAATGGGTTAAATAATGCGCGACTTCTTCTCTCTCGAGCGCTGGCTGCCGGGGCTCGCCGCCTTGCTGCAATACCAGCGGGCCTGGCTGATGCCGGATCTTCGCGCTGGCCTCTCGGTCGCTGCCGTGGCCCTGCCCGTGGCCATCGCCTATTCGGAGCTCGCCGGGGTGGGCGCCATCGTCGGCCTCTACTCCTGCATCCTGCCCATGGTGGTGTATGCCCTCTTTGGCACCTCCCGTCAGCTCATCGTCGGTCCGGATGCCGCCACCTGCGCGGTGATCGCCGCCGTGGTAACGCCGCTCGCCGCCGGGGATCCCACCCGTCACTGGCAACTGGTGATGACCATGACCGCCATGACCGGCTTCTGGTGCCTCATCGCCAGCCGCTTCAAGCTGGGGGTGCTGGCAGACTTTCTCTCCCGCCCCATCCTGATGGGGCTGCTCAACGGGGTGGCCATCACCATCATGGTGGGCCAGCTCTCCAAGATCTTCGGCTTCACCTTCAGCGAGCGCTACCTGATAGAGCGGCTCCTGAACGGCACCAGCTACATTACCCAGACCCATCTGCCCACCCTGGCCATGAGCCTGACGGCCCTGCTCACCCTGCTGCTGGCCAAGCGCTACAGACCGGCCTGGCCCTCCTCCATGGTAGCCATGGTGGTGACGGCGGCTCTGGTGTGGCTGTTCAATCTCGGCCGCGTCGACATCGCCACCCTGGGGACCATCGGCTCGGGGCTGCCCGCCTTCCAGATGCCGGACTTTCCCCCCGGGCTTATCCGTGAGCTGGTGCTGCCCGCCCTCAACCTCGCCATGGTGAGCTTCGTCTCCATGATGCTCACCGCCCGCAGCTTCGCCGCCAAGAACGGCTACGAGATTGATGCGGACAAGGAGTTTAGGGCGCTGGGCATGGCGAACCTGGCCGCCGCCGCCTCCCAGGGGTTTGCCATCAGCGGGGCGGATTCGCGCACCGCGGTCAACGACGCCAACGGCGGCAAGAGCCAGCTGGTCTCCATCATCGCCGCCGCCGTCATCGCCCTGGTCACCTTCTACCTGACGGCGCCGCTGCAGTACATTCCCACCGCCGCCCTCGGCGTGGTGCTGGTGATGGCCTCCCTGTCGCTCACGGATTTTCGCGGCCTCTGGGCCCTGCGCGACTCGGACCGCGCCGCCTTCTGGCTCGCCCTGGTGACCTTTGTCAGCGTGCTCACCATGGGGGTCATTCCGGGCATCACCCTCGCGGTCCTGCTGGGGCTGTTCCAGTTCCTGCGCAACGTGATGCGCCCCACCGACCAACTGCTCGGCATGGACGACGAGGGCGTGGTGCGTACCCTGGGGGACAACGAGCAGGCCAAGGCGATTCCCGGCATCCTGGTCTACCGCTTCAACTCCCCGCTCACCTACTTCAACGCCCCCTACTTCAAGCGGCGGGTGCTGGCACTGCTGGTGCAGGATCCCCACAATCCCAGGTGCCTGGTGGTGGATGCGGTGGCCTGCTTCACCCATCAGGACATCAGCGTGATGAGCATGGTGGGAGAGCTGCACAAGGAGCTCAAGCGGCGCGGCATCCACATGGTGATGGCCGGTCGGCACGGCCAGATGAGCCAGTGGTTCAAACAGGCGGGTATCCGGGTCGGCGAGGATGGCATCATCCTCTGCCCCGACATGTACCAGGCCCTGCGCATGACCCGCTGCTACCGGGAGCCGGTGTTCCGGGACGACGAGGGGGTGGAGAGCACCACGGATGCCCTGCTCACCCGCTGGCCGCACGATGACGACCTGCCCGACTCGGCGCGCCTCACCCGCCCCAGCGAGCAGGAGGCCGGCGCCACGCCGGTCTGAGACACATCCCCTGGTCGCAGGTCCCCTCCTCCTGCGACCAGGATTGCACCCCGCCCCCGCTTGGTGTTAAATGCCCCTCCAGTTGGCCCTGACGAGGGCCATCGCCAGCACCTGGATATCCCATGCAGACTCAATCCCACGCGGGCCCGGGCTCCCTCTTCGCCCTGACCTGGCCACTGTTCATCGATCTGGCCCTCCACTTTCTGACCGGGGCCCTCAACACCTTCATGGTGGGCCACGTCTCCTATCAGGGGGTGGCGGCCCTCGCGGTGGGCAACCAGGTCTTCGATCTCGCCATCACCCTGTTCAGCTTCGTCAGCATCGGCACCAGCGTGGTGATCACCCAGTATCTGGGGGCGGGAGACAAGGAAAAAGCCCGCGTCGTCATCCACACCGCCATCGGTTTCAACCTGCTGGTGGGACTGGTGGCCGCGGTCGGCGTCATGGCGGGGGCCGGCACCATGCTGGCGCTGATGAACCTGCCTGCCCACCTGATGAGCGACGGCAGCCTCTACCTGCAGATCATCGGGCTTTGCCTGCTGCCGGAGGCGGCGGCCCTCTGCCTGGCCGCCACCCTGCGTGCCCACGGCCACACCCGCCAGGCCATGTACGTGACCCTCATCGTCAACCTCATCACCTTCGTCGGCAACCTGCTGCTGCTCTACGGCTGGTTCGGCCTGCCCCAGCTCGGGGTCGCCGGGGTCGCCATCAGCACGGTGGCGGGACGCATCGTCGGGGTGGTGCTGCTGGTGTGGCTGGTGGCGCGCAAGACCGGCATCCGGCTGCGTCTGCCCGAGATCGTCCGCCCAAGCCGCGCCATGCTGGACAAGGTGCTGCACATCGGTCTGCCGGCGGCGGGGGAGAACCTCTCCTGGATGCTGCAGTTCATGGTGGTGACCGCCTTCGTCGGCCTGCTCGGCGACAAGGCGCTGGCGACCCAGTCCTACTTCTTCCAGATCTGCCTGTTCATCCTGCTGTTCGGCCTCTCCATCGGCCTTGGCAACGAGATCATCATCGGCCACCTGGCGGGGGCCCGACGCTTCGATCAGGCCTATCGCCAACTGATGAAGAGCCTGAAACTCGGCCTCATCGTCACCGCCGCCATCGCCATCGCCGCCGCCCTCAACGGCCGCGCCATCATCAGCCTGTTCACCGACGACGCCGACATCATCACCCAGGTGGCGCAGCTCTTCCTCATCAGCCTCATCCTCGAACCCGGTCGCACCTTCAATCTGGTGGTGATCAACGCCCTGCGCGCCACCGGGGATGCCCGTTTCCCGCTCTACATGGCGCTCGTCTCCATGTGGGGCATTGCCGTTCCCCTGGCCTATTTCCTTGGTATCATGCAGGGCTATGGCCTGGTAGGCATCTGGCTGGCCCTCGCCTGCGACGAGTGGGTGCGCGGTCTGGCCATGTTCTGGCGCTGGCGCAGTCGTCGCTGGCAAAACAAAATTCTTGTCGAAACATAAGCGGAATCACCATGAAGAAAATCGGACTCTTGTTGACGGCCATCCTGCTCAGCCCGCTCGCCATGGCGCAAACCGCCCCGGCGACCCCCAAGGCGCAGGCTCCCCAGACCTGGTATGTGGCCCCCATCGTCATCGACGAGACCAGCGAAGCCCAGAAGGCCCTGACCAAGGAGTTCACGGCCCAGATGATCAAGACCATCAAGATCAACGAGTACCAGACCGGCAAGGCGGTGGGCAAGACCAAATCGCCCAAGTGGCTGATCCGCACCAAGCTGATCCCCGCAAGCCAAGAGCCTCTGGTCGGCAAGAAGCACCCGCAGGGCCTCACCTATGGCAAGGGCATCCCCACCCAGGAGATCGTCGGCGAGCTCATCATGAACGGCACCCTGGTGGCCCACATCGGTCAGGGCTGGCGCGAACCCATCGTCCCGGGCACACCGGTGGCGGAGAAGATCTCCATCGCCAACTACCAGTACGCCATCGGCAACGAAGCCAAGGCGCCGGATCTGGAAGAGCTGGCGGCGCAGATCGGTTTCGAGGCAGGCAAGGTGATTGCCAGAGACGGCAAGCCCCTGCCCGAGAAGAAAAAGAAAAAAGAGTAAACGGCTCACCCGTTTCCAGTCAGGGGCCTCGCGCCCCTTTCTGTTGCCCGCCCCGTTGCAGCCCCCCCTCCCGAATGTGAAGCGGATCCCGCTTCTTTCCTCTGCTGCCCCTGGGTCAGCAGGCAATCATCTTGTAATTCAAGCAGTTAAAAATCGCCCTTCCCATGCAGCAAATCCGTGGCCCCGAATTGGATCGGGATCACGTTTCTCCCCGGCAGTAAGGGGTACTTTGGTCTTGCAGGCACAATCAAACGACAACAAGGAGGCTTCATTACATGTTTCCGGAGTACAGAGATCTCATCTCGAAACTGAAGAGCAGTGATGTCCATTTCCAGAAGAAGTTTGACTTGCACAACGACCTGGATGCGGAGATCAGAAAGCTGGAGAAACACCACGCCAGCGACTACAGCTCCGAGGTGAAGGATCTGAAAAAACAGAAACTTAAACTGAAAGAGGAGATATACGACATCCTCAAACAACATCCACACTAGACGCCTCGACGAATACCTGGATAAGCAACTTATCCTGCCAGCCCGGCCCGACGCCGGGCTTTTTGTTGACCACCCCAAGGCGCGGCAACGGCCACTTCCCTTGGCACCGGAAAACGAAGCGGGCCAATGGCCCGCTTTGTCTTACCTGTTTCACCCCATGATCACACCGGCGGATGGAAATGGCTGGCCTCGCGGGTGGCCATCTCCTCGTAGGTGGCCCACTTCTGCCACGCCACTTGTTGCGCCACCTGCATCAGCCGCAGTGCCTCCTGTGGATGGCTCTGGGCCAGCACCCGATAACGGGTCTCCTGCTGCCGATATTCCGCAAGGGGGATGGAGGGGCGCAGGCTGTCGAGGCTGAAGGGGTTCTGCCCGGCGCTGCGCAGTACCGGGTTGTAGCGCATCAGCGGCCAGTGGCCCGAATCGACCGCACGCTTCTGTTGGGCCAATCCCTGCGCCATGTCGATGCCGTGGGCGATGCAGTGGCTGTAGGCGATGATAAGGGACGGGCCCGGATAGGCTTCGGCCTCACGCAACGCTTGTAGCGCCTGCTGCGGGTTGGCACCAAAGGCGATGCGGGCAACATAGACGTTGCCGTAGGAGATGGCCTGCAACGCCACATCCTTCTTCGCCAGGGTCTTGCCCCCCGCCGCGAACTTGGCGACGGCGCCGAGCGGCGTCGATTTCGACATCTGACCGCCGGTGTTGGAGTAGACCTCGGTATCCATCACCAGCACGTTCACATCGCGGCCGGAGGCGAGCACATGGTCGAGCCCCGCCGAGCCGATGTCATAGGCCCAGCCATCGCCGCCCACTATCCAGACCGAGCGCCGCACCAGCTGATCAATCAAGGAGAGCAGCTCGCGGGCCTTGCCGGATTTTACCTCCTCCAACCGCTCGCGCACTTGCGCCACCCGGGTGCGCTGGGCACGGATCTCCGACTCCAGCCGCTGCGGGGCGCTGATCAGCGACTCGACTAGCTCTGGGCCCAGCTCCCCCTTCATTGCTTCGAGGGCCGCCACCGCCTGACCGTGATGCTGATCGGCGGTGAGACGGAAGCCAAAGCCAAACTCGGCGTTGTCCTCGAACAATGAGTTCGACCAGGCCGGCCCCTTCCCTTCGCCGTTCTTGGCCCAGGGGGTGGTCGGCAGGTTGCCGCCATAGATGGAGGAGCAGCCGGTGGCGTTGGCCACCAACATGCGATCCCCAAACAGCTGGGTCAGCAACTTGAGGTACGGGGTCTCGCCACAGCCGGCGCAGGCACCGGAGAACTCGAACAGGGGCTCGAGGAACTGCGCACCGCGCACCGTGGAGAAATCCACCCGCTCGCGGGCAGGCCAGGGCAGGCTCTCGAACCAGCGCAGCGCCTGTTTCTGGCCAGCCAGATGCGGCGCCTTGTCCATCATGGCGATGGCGCGCTCGCCTTCATGGCTTTCTCCTTCTGCACTCTCGCCTTGATGGCGGGCATCCGCTCCGGCCCGCACCGGACAGGCCTGCACGCACTGGCCACAGCCGGTGCAATCCTCCGGATAGAGCTGCAAGGTGTAGCGGCTGTCGGGGAAGCCCCTGGCGGTAACGGGCACCGACTGCGCCGCCTCGGGGGCGCTCGCCAGCCAGTCCTGATGGTAGAACTTGGCCCGCAGCGCCCCATGGGGGCAGACAAAGACGCAGTTGCCGCACTGGATGCAGATATCGGAGTGCCAGATGGGGATCTCGCGGGCGATATCCCGCTTCTCGAAGCGGCTGGTGGCAGTGGGGTAAGTGCCATCCACCGGCAGCATGGAGACGGGGATCAGATCGCCGCGCCCCGCCAGCATCTCGCCAGTAACCCGCTGCACAAACTCGCTGCCACCCGGAGCCAGTGGCAGCGGATAGTCGCTGATCTGCTCTTCACCGGCCGGGATGGCCACCTGATGCAGATGGGCCAGGGTGTCGTCCACCGCCGCGAAGTTGCGCTCGACCACTTCGGGCCCCTTGCGGGCATAGCTCTTCTCGATGCTCTCCTTGATCAGCGCAATCGCTTCGTCCCGCGGCAAGATACCGGCCAGCGCGAAGAAGCAGGTCTGCATGATGGTGTTGATGCGATTGCCCATGCCGTTGCGCTCGGCCACCCGATCGCCGTCGATGCAATAGAGCTGGATATTGAGGGAGCGAATGCGGGCGCGCAGCCGCTCGGGCAGCTCGGCCCAGACCCGGTCAGGCTCATAGGGAGCATTGAGCAGCAGGGTCGCCCCTTCTGCGGCGTGCTCCAGCAGATCGACCGATTCGGCAAAGCCCCACTGGTGGCAGCCGATAAAGCTCGCCTGCTCGATAAGCCAGGGGGCATCGATGGGCTCGGGGCCAAAGCGCAGGTGGGAGACGGTGCGCGAGCCCGACTTCTTGGAGTCGTAGACGAAGTAGCCCTGAGCGTGGAACCCCTCCAGCTCGCCGATGATCTTGATGCTGTTCTTGTTGGCGCCGACTGTGCCGTCGGCACCGAGGCCGAAGAAGAGCGCCCGTACCCGGCTGGCGGGCTCCAGATCGCCGATGGGGTGCCAGGCCAGACTGAGGCCCGACACATCATCGACAATCCCCACCGTAAAGCGCGGGCGCGGCGCATCGGATGCCAGCTCCTCGAATACCGCCGCGCACATGGCGGGGGTGAACTCTTTGGAAGAGAGGCCATAGCGACCGCCACTGAGCCAGGGCAGCCGCTTGATAAGGCCGCGCTGCAAGCCGTCGATCAGCGCGCTCTGCACATCCAGCAGCAGCGGCTCACCGCCCGCCCCCGGCTCCTTGGTGCGATCCAGCACCGCCATGCGGCGCACGCTCTCGGGCAGCGCATCGAGCAGTGCCTGTACCGGGAAGGGGCGATAGAGGCGAATGACCAGTACCCCGGTTTTGCGATCCTGCCGGTTGAGCCAATCCACGGTGGTGCGGGCGGTGGCCGCCCCCGAGCCCATCAGCACGATGACGTCGGTGGCATCGGACGCGCCGTGGTACTCCACCAGCCGGTAGTGACGACCGGTCAGCTCGCCGAGGTTGTCCATGCACTGCTGCACCCGCGCCGGCACCGCCTCGTAGAAGGGGTTGACGCTCTCGCGGGACTGGAAATAGGTATCCGGGTTCTGGGCAGTGCCGCGCATCACCGGATGATCCGGGTTGAGGGCCCGGGCACGGTGGGCGCGCACCCAGTCATTGTCGATCAGCGCCCGGATTTCATCTTTGTGCAGCGCAGTGATCTTGTTCACCTCGTGGGAGGTGCGAAAGCCATCGAAGAAGTGGATAAAGGGCACCCGGCACTGCAGGGTGACGCTGTGGGCGACCAAGGCCAGGTCCTGCGCCTCCTGCACCGAGCCGGAGGCGAGCATGGCAAAGCCGGTGCTGCGCGCCGCCATCACATCCTGATGGTCGCCAAAAATCGACAGCCCCTGCGCCGCCAAGGATCGGGCCGCCACATGGAACACCGCCGAGGTCAGTTCGCCTGCGATCTTGTACATGTTGGGCAGCATCAGCATCAGCCCCTGACTGGCAGTGAAGGTGGTGGCGAGCGCCCCCGCCTGCAGGGCGCCGTGTACCGTGCCGGCCGCCCCCCCTTCACTCTGCATCTCCACCACGGTAGGGATGTTGCCCCACAGGTTGGTCTGCCCCTGTGCCGCCCAGGCGTCGGCCAGTTCGGCCATGGTCGAGCTCGGGGTGATGGGATAGATGGCACACACTTCGCTCAGCTGGTACGCCACCCGGGCCGCGGCTTCGTTGCCGTCAACCATGATCAGTTCATGTTTCATTGGGACTCCTGTGGTTGGCGCAACTCGATGGCGTGGCAGGGACACTGGTCGTGGCAGGCACCGCAGCCGGTGCAGCGCTCGGCATCCACCCGATACCCCAGACCCGGCCCCAGCTTGGCGATGGCCTGCTCGGGGCAGCTGCCATAGCAGCCGTCGCACTCGAAGCAGTTGCCGCAGGAGTAGCAGCGCGCCGCCTCGTAACGGGCAGCCACCTCATCCAGTCCGCCGATGATCTCGCCAAAGTCGTCCCGCGCCGAGGGCGGTTTGACCGGCTGGCTGCTGGCCGGCGCATGGGTCTGGAACCAGAGTTGCAACTGCTCGGGCCCTACCAGCGGCTTCCCTGCCTGCAAATGGGAGAGCGGCTTGTGGTAATGGCGACCGCGCAGCCAGGCATCCATATGGCGTGCCGCCTTCTTGCCGTGGCCGGTGGCGATGGTGACGGTGCGCTCGGAGGGCACCATGTCGCCGCCCGCAAACAGACCCGGCACATCCGTCATCAGGTTGCCAGCCACCTGCACCACTCCCTCCTTGTTGACCCCCACGCCGGGAATGCTCTCCAGCACCGAGAGGTCGACCTCCTGACCGAGCGCCAGAATGAGGGAGTCCGCTTCGAGGGTTTCAAACTGGCCGGTGGGCACCGGTTTGCCCTCGGCATCCAGCGCCATCACCTCCACCTCGATGTTGGTGTTGTCGAGCTGGCGGATGGTGCGCAGCCAGTTGATCTTGATCCCCTCCTCCTCGGCCTCATCGGCTTCAAAGGCGTGGGCTGGCATATGGTCCCGGTCGCGGCGGTAGATGATCATCGCCTCCTCGACCCCGAGGCGACGAGCGGTACGGGCCGCGTCCATGGCGGTGTTGCCGCCGCCGTAGATGGCTACTCGTCGTCCCAGCTTGGGGGGCGGCAAACCCTGCTCCTCCGCCAGGCTCGCCTGCTCGAGGAAACTGACCGCATCGAGGATCTTGCCCGCCTCCCGGGCCGGAATGTCGACCCGCTTGGCCAGATGGGCGCCGATGGCCATGAAGACGGCGTCAAAGCCACCCTCGTCGCGCGCCTTGAGCACGTCTTCCACCTTGTGGTTGAGAGTCAGCGTCACCCCGGCAGCGACGATGCGGGCCACCTCCCGATCCAGCACATCACGAGGCAGACGGTAAGCGGGAATACCGAAGCGCAGCATGCCGCCGGCGAGCGGGCCCGCTTCGCGGATCTCCACCTGATGGCCGAGCCGGTTGAGGTGCCAGGCGCAGGAGAGGCCGGAGGGACCGGCGCCAATGACCAGCACCTTCTTGCCGCTGGCGGGGGCAGGCGGCGCAGGCTGCCAGCCACGGGCCAGCGCCTCGTCGCCGAGGAAGCGCTCGATGGCGTGGATGGAGACGGCATCATCCACCTGGGCACGGTTGCAGGCCGTTTCGCAGGGGTGATAACAGACCCGCCCGTGGACTGCAGGCAGGGGATTTTCTTCGATCAGTCGTTGCCAGGCCGCCTCAAAGCGGCCCGCTTCGGCCAGGGCAAGCCAGGCCTGGATGTTCTCGCCAGCCGGGCAGGCGTGGTTGCAAGGTGGCAGGGCCGGCCGCCAGACGGGCAGCCGGGTACGGACCGGGCCTGTTCCCGTTTTCTGGGAGAGATCCGGCTGTGGGGTCATATCCAGTTGTTTGCTCATACATTGCTTTCTTCTTTTTGTGTGACAGGCCCCATCCGAATGCGCTTGATACCGTGTTGCCTGGGCAGACGGTGGCCGGAGAGGGAAGAAGCGAAAGCGTCAGAAACTGGAAGCTGGCTCGATGATGGGCCGTTTTTTGTACGACATGGTGGATCAGGATCAATAAATGTTGCGCTTTATGGGTCGCCCCCTTCACAACCGGATCCCCGTCACACCCCGCAGCCATTCGGGCCTGTTGCCCGAGCCCCCTCGCCGCCCTCGACGTGGGCAGCAGGAGAAGATTGCCGCCCGGGACAGGAATCGTTATCTTCCCCTCTTCACAGGAATCGCCACAGCACAAGGACCAGGACATGCCGACCCTCGCCAGCATACATCTCTACCCCATCAAATCGACGGCAGGCATGCCGCTGGAGCGCGCCCAGGTGACCCAGGAGGGACTTGCCGGGGATCGCCGCTACATGGTGGTCAAACCGGATGGCACCTTTATCACCGCCCGCACCCATCCCCAGTTGCAGCAGGTGGTGGCCACCCCCGTCCAGGGGGGGCTGCAACTGCGCTATCCAGGTCTGCCCCCCCTTGCTCTCATGGAGGCGGCGTTCAGTCGCGCCCCTCAGCACACCGGTGTCTGGGAGGATCGCTTTACCGCCCTGCACACCGGGCCCGACGCCGATGAGTGGCTGAGCCGGGTGGCGAGGGAGCCGGTGCGCCTGCTCTGGCTCGGGGAGGCATCCGATCGTTTTCGGGAGAAGACCGGCACCCGGGTGAGCTTTGCGGACGGCTACCCCTTGCTGCTCATCAGCCAGGCTTCCCTTGAGGATCTCAACCTGAGATCCGATGCCTTGCACCAGATGAGCCAGTTTCGTACCAACCTGGTGGCGAGCGGCACCCGCCCCTTCGAAGAGGATGGCTGGAAGCGGATCCGCATCGGCGAGGTGGAGTTTCGGGTGGACAAGCCGTGCAGCCGCTGCATCATGACCACGGTGGAGGCAGGCACGGAGCGCTTCAATGCCCTGAAAGAGCCGCTGGCCACCCTCACCCGCTACCGCCGTGGCGAAGATGGTGAGGTCTATTTCGGCCAGAATCTGGTGGCCCTGAACGAGGGGTGGATTGAAGCGGGCAGCGAGATCGAGGTGCTGGAGCGGGCCCGGGCGCCGGTCTACCCCAACGCGGCCCCGAAAAAGCGGGAGCTGGTGTGCGTCGCCCGGGAACCCCTGGCCCGGGATCTGGAAACCTTCTGGTTCGAGGCCGCCGACGGCGAGCCCCTGCCCGACTACCTGCCTGGACAGCACCTGCCCATCAGCCTCGATATCAAAAACACACGGGTTCAACGCCGCTACACCCTGAGCTCCACGCCGGAGCGGCCCGAGCGTTACAGCATCAGCGTCAAGAAGCTGGCCGATGGCCGCCTCTCGCCCTGGCTGCACCATGAGCTGCAAGTGGGCGACCGGTTGCTGGCCGCCCCCCCGGCCGGCGAGTTTCACTTAGGGTCCGAGCGCAGGCTGCTGCTGCTCTCGGCGGGATCCGGTGTCACCCCCATGCTCTCCATTGCCCGCACTCTGGCACTACGGGGGGAGCTCGGTGACGTCCACTTCATGCACCTGTGTCGCAGCGAGGCAGACATTCCTGCCGCCAGCGAGCTGCACGCCATGGTGCAGCAGGGAATGACCCTCACCCTGATCCTGAGCCAGCCTGACAAACACTGGCAGGGGCTCAGCGGCCGTCTGAATGACGATCATCTGGGCCGGATCCGGGGTTTGCAGGAGCGGGAGGTGTTCATCTGCGGCCCTCACGGCTTTATGGCCGATGCAGCCAACCGGCTGACCGCCCTCGGCGTACCGGCCGGGCGCATCCGCCAGGAGAGCTTTGGCGGGGCCCTGCTCTCGGTGGCCCGCCCCCATCAGGCGGTGCAACTGCGTATCGGCGAGCGGGAGTTTGCGGGCAACAACCAGGGCACCGTGCTGGATCAGGCCAACAAGCAGGGGGTAGAGCTGCCCTGGAGCTGCCGTGCCGGCATCTGCGGCAGTTGCAAGCAGACCCTGGTCTCGGGCGAGGTGGATCACCCCGATGCCCCCGCCATCAGCGCCGCCGAGCGGGCCGAGGGCAAGATCCTCGCCTGCTGCGCCGTGCCCCTGACGGATCTGGTGATCAAATAGGGTGATCGGGGGGCAAAACCCCGTCCCCGGAATGCAAAACGGCTGCCCGAGGGCAGCCGTTTTCTTTAGATGACTGGCTATCAGCCACGCAGGGCGGCGATGCGCTGCTCGATGGGCGGGTGGCTCATGAACAGCTCGCTCATGGAGCGCTTGCCGTTGATGCCGAACGCCATCATGGAACCCTCCATCTGCGGCTCGGCACCGCGGGCGAGACGCTGGAGCGCGGCGATCATCTTGTCGCGGCCGGCCAGCTTGGCGGCACCGGCGTCGGCACGGAACTCGCGCTGACGGCTGAACCACATGACGATGATGGAGGCGAGCACGCCGAACACCATCTCCAGCACGAACACGGTGATCATGTAGGCGAAACCGCCGGTGCTGCTGCTCTCTTCCTCGTTGTTGGAGCTGAAGAAGTTGCTGATGACGCCGGCCACGATGCGGGCGAAGAACATCACGAAGGTGTTCACCACCCCCTGGATCAGGGTCAGGGTCACCATGTCGCCGTTGGCCACGTGGCTCACCTCGTGGGCCAGCACGGCTTCCGCCTCGTCGCGGCTCATGCTGTAGAGCAGACCGGAGGAGACGGCGACGAGGGAGTCGTCACGGCGGGCGCCGGTGGCAAAGGCGTTCATCTCGGGGGAGTCGTAGATCCCCACTTCCGGCATCTTGATGCCAGCCTCACGGGCCTGACGGGCAACAGTGCTCACCAGCCAGTGCTCGGTCTCGTTGCGGGGCTGCTCGATGACCTGGACGCCATAGCTGCGCTTGGCCATCCACTTGGACATCAGCAAGGAGATAAAGGAACCCCCAAAACCGAACACGGCGCAGAACACCAACAGACCGGAAATGCTGGACTTGTTGATCCCCAGAACCGAGAACAGGATATTGAGTACCACCCCCAGCACCAGCATGACGGCCAGGTTGGTCACCAGGAATAGCATAATTCGCTTCATATTGACTCCTTGTGAGATATGGATGCATGGTTCGGGGCGCCCCAGGGGCGACCGATGCCACACTTGCCCCAGATAATAGACAGACTCGATGAATGTTTGCTGAATGTCTGGCCTCAGAGCAAGGGCGACACATCGAGACAGTGGTGCAAATCCACCTCATTCACCGCGTCCACGAAGGGGAGCTCCCCCAGAAATGGGGCCGGCAACATGGCTTTCAAGGTGTCCAGGTTCTCCTCGTAGCGGCTCATGTGCGGATCCACCCGGTTGATGACCCAGCCCGCCAGGGTCAACCCCTGCTGGCGAATGGCGCTGACGGTGAGCAGGGCATGGTTGAGGCAGCCCAGCCTAGCCCCCACCACCAGGATCACCGGCAGCCGCTCCTGGGCGACCCACTCCGAGAGCAGACGCTGATGATCCAGCGGCAGGAACCAGCCCCCCGCCCCTTCGACAATGACGAGTTCGGCCCCAGCTCCCTCAATCTCCCGCAAGCCGGCGGACAGCCCCTCGAAGGGGATGCTCACCCCCCGCTCACGGGCGGCGATATGGGGGGCGATGGGCGGCTCGAAGGCATAGGGATTGACCTGCTCGTAGGGCAGCGCAACCGTGGCCGCCCGCTGCAACAGCAAGGCATCCAGATTGCGAAGCCCCTCCGGGGTGCGGGTGCAGCCCGCCGACACCGGTTTGTACCCGGCGCAGCGAATGCCTCTGGCGGCAAGCGCCAGCAACAGGGTGCGGGCCACTAGGGTTTTGCCCACGTCGGTGTCCGTGCCCGTGATGAAATAGGATGTCCCCATGATGATTCCTCGATGCAGTGCAGGGGCGCAGAGGCGCCCCGATATCCATGGTGAAAGGCAGGCGCGCGTCCTGCCGCTGAAGGGGTGGGTGCGCCGGGTCTTTTTGTGTCAGCGCCGCACCAGGCGCCCGAGGCAGACCTCGTAGCTGGCGGCCAGCAGGCCGTCCGGTTGACGGTGGCGCTCGTAGGCCTCCCCCAGTCGCACCAGGCGCTGGCGATGACCCAGGCCCGCAGACCGCTCGTCGTTGACCTGGCTCGCGCCTATCCCCTTGAGGTCGCGCAGCAGTCCGCTGAGCGCCGGGTAGGCGAGGGACCAGGTCAGCGGGCAGAGTGCCGGGGCCTCGAAGCCCCCGTCACGGGCCGCCTGCTGCAACTGGGGCAACGTCAGGAAGCGATTGACATGGTCACGACCATCCACGGCCCGCCAGGCCTCCCGCAGTTGCCACAGTGACCCCGAAAGCAGGGTCGAGAAGAAGACCTGTCCACCGGGTTTGAGCACCCGGTTGAGCTCGGCAAAGGCCTGGGCCGGCCGCTCGCACCACTGCAGGGCCAGGCTGGAGAAAACCCAGTCCAGGCTCTGGTCGGCAAAGGGCAGCCCCTCCGCATCGCCGCACACCAGGCGGGCTCCGCTGCCGCGAAGGGCCGCCTGGGCCAGCATGCCGGGAGCGAGATCCAGCCCGGTCAGCGTCTCGCAGCGCGGCGCCAGGGCGGGCAGGAAGAAACCGGTGCCGCAGCCCAGATCCAGCCCGGCCCCTGAGCGCACCTCTTTCACGCCCCCCTCGTCCATGCGCGCCAGCAGCGACTGCCCCACCTCCTGCTGGAAGCGGGCGTGGGCGTCGTAGTGGCGGGCCGCCGCCCCGAAGCGGCGGGCGAGCTGCGCCTTGTCCACCGACTGGAAACGCTCATGCACCATGGGTGCCCCCTCTCTCGTCAGTGGATGGGCGGGGCCCCAGGGCCTCGAGCAGGCGATCCACGTCATCTTCGCCATGGGCGGCGCACAGGGTGATGCGAAGGCGCGCCGTGCCGACCGGCACCGTGGGTGGGCGGATGGCGCCGGCCCAGACACCGCATTCCCGCAGCCGCTCGGCCAGTTGCAGGGCAGCGACGCTCTCCCCCACCAGCAGCGGCTGGATGGGGGTATCGCTTGCCCCAAGCCGCCAGCCGAGCGCCTGCGCCCCCTGCCGGAACCGGGCGACAAGGCGAGCCAGGTGGGCACGGGCCTCGTCGGCTACACGTACCAGCTCGATGCTCTGGCGCACGGCGCACGCCTGGGCGGGGGGCATATGGGTGCTGTAGACATAGTGGCGGGCAAAATTGACCAGGTACTCCACCAGCTCGCGACTGCCACCCACAAAGGCGCCGGCCACCCCGAGCGCCTTGCCGAAGGTCCCCATCTGGATGTGCACGCTGGCAGGAGCAACCCGCTGGGCCGCCAGGGTGCCGCGCCCCTCGGCACCCAGCACGCCGAGGCCGTGGGCATCGTCAATCATCAGCCAGTTGCCGCTTCGGGATGCGAGTGTGGCCAGCTCAGCCCAGGGGGCCTGATCCCCGTCCATGCTGAAGACCCCTTCCGAGACGATCAGGCCCCGGTTTGGCTCAAGCAGCCGCTCAAGGGCCGCCATGTCGTTGTGGCAAAAGCGCTTCATCTTGCAGGGGAGCTGGCTCCCCATCTCCTGCAGGGAGGCGTGGTTGAGCCTGTCCTGCCACAGCAGGTGATCCTTGCCGAGCAGGGCCTTGAGCACCGCCTGATTGGCGGAGAAGCCGCAGTTGAACAGCAGCACCGCCTCCACCCCGAGCCAGTCGGCCAGCGTCTCCTCCAGTTGCTGGTGGGCGCGGCTGTAGCCGGTCACCAGGGGCGAGGCGCCGGCGCCCGCGCCATATTGCGCCACCCCCGCCGCGAAGGCGGCCTTGATGGCGGGGTGACCCGCAAGGCCCAGGTAGTCGTTGCCAGAGACGTTGAGGTAGTCCCGCCCCCCGACCCGGATCCGCCCGCCGCTCGCGGCCTCCACCGGGGTGCGGCGGCGCAGCAGGGTGGCCTGTTCACGCTCGGCCAGGGCCTGCCCCAGTGCAAAGGGGCCGGTGACAACGGGGGTCATCATGTACGGACGGCTTCTGCGCGGGGACGAGTGGCGTCGTAGAAGAGTTCGCTCGGCTCGCTCTGGCGACTCACCTCGGCCAGCAGCTCCTCCTCTTGAACCTGATCCGGCTTCTGGGCCCGCTGGGCGGGGCGAATGCCAAGGCGCTTGAAGAGCTGCATGTCGCTGTTCTCGTCCGGATTGGGGGTGGTCAGCAGCTTGCAGCCGTAGAAGATGGAGTTGGCCCCGGCCATAAAGCACATGGCCTGCATCTGCTCGTTCATCTTCTCCCGCCCGGCGGAGAGGCGCACGTGGGAGGCCGGCATCATGATGCGCGCCACGGCGATGGTGCGGATAAATTCGAACGGGTCCAGGTTCTCCTGGTTCTCCAGGGGCGTCCCCTTCACCTTGACCAGCATGTTGATGGGCACGCTCTCCGGGTGGCGCGGCAGATTGGCGAGCGCCATCAGGAGGCCCGCACGGTCTTTCGCCTGCTCCCCCATGCCGACGATGCCGCCGGAGCAGACCTTCATGCCGGCGCCGCGCACATGCTCCAGGGTGTCGAGCCTGTCCTGATAGGTGCGGGTGGTGATGATGTCGCCGTAGAACTCCGGCGAGGTGTCGAGGTTGTGGTTGTAGTAATCGAGCCCCGCGGCCCCGAGACGCGCCGCCTGATCGGCGGTCAGCATCCCCAGCGTCATGCAGGTCTCCATGCCGAGCCCGCGCACCTCTTCAATCATCCGGATGATGTAGGGCATGTCCTTTTCTTTGGGGTTGCGCCAGGCCGCCCCCATGCAGAAGCGTGACGAGCCGTTGGCCTTGGCCTCCCGGGCCCGCTCCAGCACTTTTTCCACCTCCATCAGCCGCTCGGTCTCGAGCCCGGTGTGGTAGCGAGCGCTCTGGGGACAATATTTGCAATCTTCCGGGCAGGCCCCGGTCTTGATGGAGAGCAGGGTGCTTACCTGCACCTCGTTCGGGTCGAAATGGGCGCGGTGCACCGTCTGGGCCTGGAACAGCAGATCGTTGAATGGCAGGGCAAAGAGATCTTGGACCTCGGACAGGGTCCAGTCGTGACGAAGGGTGTGGGCACCCGCGGTGAGAGCATTCATACATGGCTTCCGGTTGTTATTGGTGGGATCCTGCGCCGCGCTCAAGAGAGCGTTCGCCGCAAGACCCGCCAGCTGGACAGCGCGACGCCAGGGCGTGCGCGAAGCCAAGTGGCTGAAATTGTTGGCTAGTGTAGAGAGCGCGCGTAGACTGTCAACACCAACCAGATCAAATCAATTGACAACAGAACACAAAATGACCAATCAAGAATTCGACCTGCACCACGTCTGGCATCCCTATACCTCCCTCACCCATCCCCTGCCCTGCTACGAAGTGGCCAGCGCCAAGGGGGTGACCCTCACCCTGACGGACGGGCGCGAGCTGGTGGATGGCATGAGCTCCTGGTGGGCCTGCGTGCACGGCTACCAGGTGCCTGAGCTCGACGCGGCCGCCACCGCCCAGCTCGGCAAGATGTCCCACGTGATGTTTGGCGGCCTGACCCATGCCCCGGCAGTCGAGCTCTGCCGCAAACTGGTGGAGATCACCCCGAAGGGGCTGGATCGGGTCTTTCTGGCGGATTCCGGCTCGGTGGCGGTGGAGGTGGCCCTCAAGATGGCCCAGCAGTACTGGCATGCCAAAGGGACGCCCCGCGCCAAATTCGTTGCCCTTCGGGGCGGCTATCACGGCGACACCTTCGGCGCCATGAGCGTGTGCGACCCGGATGGCGGCATGCACGAGCTCTACCAGGGCTTCCTGCCCGAACACCATTTCGTCGAAGCGCCAAGCTGCCGCTTCCACGCCCAGTGGGACGAGCAGAGCGTGGTGGAGCTGGCCACCCTGGTGGCGGATCATCACGAGGAAATTGCCGCCATCGTGCTCGAACCCATCGTCCAGGGGGCGGGCGGCATGCGCTTCTATCACCCCCGCTACCTGCAGTGGGTGCGCGCCCTGTGCGACGAGTTTGGCCTGCTGCTGATTGCCGACGAGATAGCCACCGGCTTTGGCCGCACAGGCCAGCTCTTTGCCTGCGACTGGGCAGGGATCAGCCCCGACATCATGTGCCTGGGCAAGGCGCTTACCGGCGGCTACCTGACGCTGTCGGCCACGCTCACTACCGAGCATGTGGCTCGCACCGTGTGTGACGGCAAGGCAGGCGTCTTCATGCACGGCCCCACCTTCATGGGCAACCCGCTTGCCTGCGCGGTAGCCAACGCCTCCATCGAGTTGCTGCTCGCCTCCCCGTGGCAGGCGCGAGTGCAAGCCATCGAACACCAACTCAAAACCGAACTGGTGGAGCTGACCCTGCACCCGGCGGTGGCGGATGTGCGGGTGCTCGGCGCCATCGGGGTGGTGGAGATGAAGGAGCGGGTGGACGTGGCGCGCATCCAGCGCAAGTTCGTGGAGCTGGGCGCCTGGATCCGTCCCTTTGGCAAGCTCATCTACCTGATGCCCCCCTTCGTCATCACCCCCGAGGAGCTGCGGGTATTGACCGGCGCCATCCACGAGGCCATCACCAGCGGCGAATATTGAGTCCGGCTGAACGGGCCCTGCATGAGAACGCAGGGCCTTTTGGCGCTTTTTCATCAGAATGTGAGCAAGACACCAAAACCCGTCCGGCGAGGAGAGTAGACTGCGCGGGTTTTACCCAACAGATGTACCAGTCCCATGCGCCTCTCCATTGCTGCCAAGATCAACTTCTTCCTGCTCTTCATCTTCTCCATGGTGTTGGTGTTTTCTGCGGCCTATCAGGCGGTGCGCGAGCGTGACCTCATCCTGACCCTCATCAAGGAACAGAGCCGCGAGCAGACCGAGGCCTACTTCGACGGCCTCAACATGCTGATGCTGACTGGCAAGATGGACGCCCGCGACACCCTGCGCGCCAAGTTTCTCGATCACGCCCACGTGGAAGATGCCCGCATCGTGCGCGGGGCGGCGGTCAACAAGCAGTACGGGCCGGGCCGTGACGTCGAGGCCCCGAAGGACAGGTTTGATGCCCTGGCGCTGGCGGGCAAGGGGAGCCTGGAGGTAGAACATGACGGCATGCACAGCCGGCTGGTGGTGACCCGCCCGCTGCTGGCCAGAAAGGATTTTCGCGGTACCGACTGCACCAGCTGCCACCAGGTGCCGGAAAACACCGTGCTGGGAGCGGTGCGTTTTGACTACTCCCTCGACACCCTGTTTACCCGGGTGGAGCAGAACATCCTCACCTCGGCCCTGAGTCTCACCCTCATCTTCGGGCTGGGACTCCTGCTCACCCTCTGGGTCATCCGCACCTGGATAGTCCGCCCCCTCAACCAGCTGACCCGCTCCATGGAGGAGGCCACCGATCGCAACGACTTCGGCCACAGGCTGGAGGGGGATGAAGGGGACGAGATTGGCCGGGTGGCGCTCGCCTACAACCAGATGCTCGACAGCGTGGAGCGCCAGATAGGCAAGCGCCCCACCTCTCAGGGGCTGGATGACGGCGACGGCCCTCAGCCCCGGTAGTAAAGCAGCAGGCAGGCCACCAGGATCAGCAGCAGGATGAAGAGATTGACGTGGCGGGCATCTTCCTGCCGACGGCTGCGGCCACGGGCCAGCACCAGCACCACCAGGGTCAGCAGGCAGCAACCCCAGAGCCCGCGCTCCAGCCAGGGGGTGAGCAGGGGGTCCCAGCTCTGGCGCACCTTGACGCCCCCATAGACCAGAAAGCCGTAAGCCACCTCTGGCCGGGCGAAGTGATAGAGGGAGAGCAGGGCGACAAAGCCGCCCCAGCAGAGGATCACCAGCCCCTGCAACACCCGTATCCAGCCATCCGGCCCCCGCCTGCGCTCCTTCACCCTCACCCCCGTCCAGCCGCCATGATCCATGCACGATGCATGGGGAAATCCCCGCAAGGGTCCGACATTTTTGCTTGTTTATCAAACCTGCGCGGGTAAGATGAACGGCTTAGTCTGCCATGGTGGGCCAACTGCGCCCGGGCCAGACCCCTAGTGTTGCAAATAGCGCTGCAAGAACAAGCTGGAGACAATATTTCGATGACGCACGCATCCGTAGTTGATGTGCTGGCCGGTAAGTATTCGGTCGGCACCACCCTGACTGTGAAAGGGTGGATCCGGACCCGCCGCGATTCCAAGGCGGGGATCTCATTTTTGGCCGTTTCCGATGGCTCCTGCTTCCATCCGGTGCAGGCCGTCGCCCCCAATACCCTGGCCAATTACGAGAATGAAGTGCAACGTCTGACCACAGCTTGCTCCGTCGAAGTGACCGGCACCGTTGTCGAGTCCCAGGGCAGCGGCCAGGCGTTCGAACTGCAGGCCACCGAGGTCAAGGTAGTGGGCTGGGTCGAAGATCCGGACACCTACCCCATGTCTGCCAAGCGCCACAGCATCGAGTACCTGCGCGAGCAGGGCCACCTGCGTGCCCGCACCAACATCGTCGGTGCCGTGACCCGGGTGCGCAACTGCCTCTCCCAGGCCATTCACCGCTTCTTCCACGAACAGGGCTACCTCTGGATCGCGGCGCCCCTCATCACCGCCTCCGACACCGAAGGGGCCGGCGAGATGTTCCGCGTCTCCACCCTGGACATGGAAAACCTGCCGCGCACCCCCGAAGGCAAGGTGGACTACGACAAGGACTTCTTCGGCAAGGAGACCTTCCTGACCGTGTCCGGCCAGCTGAACGTCGAAACCTACGCCTGCGCCCTGTCCAAGGTCTACACCTTCGGCCCGACCTTCCGCGCCGAAAACTCCAACACCAGCCGCCACCTGGCCGAGTTCTGGATGGTGGAGCCGGAAGTGGCCTTCGCCGATCTGGAAGACAACGCCGCCCTGGCCGAAGCCATGCTGAAGTACGTCTTCAACGCCGTGCTGACCGAGCGCCGCGACGATCTGGAGTTCTTCGCCCAGCACGTGGACAAGGACGCCATCGGCCGTCTGGAGCGCTTCGTCGCCTCCGACTTCGCCCAGATTGACTACACCGACGCCATCGACGTGCTGCAAAACTGCGGCAAGAGCTTCGAGTTCCCGGTCTCCTGGGGCATCGATCTCTCCTCCGAGCACGAGCGCTACCTGGCCGAGGAGCACTTCAAGTCCCCGGTGGTGGTGAAGAACTACCCGAAGGACATCAAGGCCTTCTACATGCGCCTCAACGATGACGGCAAGACCGTTGCCGCCATGGACGTACTGGCCCCGGGGATCGGCGAGATCATCGGCGGCTCCCAGCGTGAAGAGCGTCTCGAGGTGCTGGATGCCCGTCTGGCCGAGATGGGTCTGAACAAGGAAGACTACTGGTGGTACCGCGATCTGCGTCGCTACGGCACCGTGCCCCACTCCGGCTTCGGTCTGGGCTTCGAGCGCCTGGTGGTCTACGTGACCGGCATGGGCAACGTGCGCGACGTGATCCCCTTCCCCCGTACTCCCCGCACTGCCGAGTTCTAAGGCGACCCGCCCACTCGCGCCGTGCAAAAGCCGACCCCCCGGGGTCGGCTTTTTTTATGCCTGCCTCGCTCTTCCCGCCCCCGTTATTCCCGCCTTTTGCATTCCCAACCCTGTGCGCTCCCCCATCTTTCCCGTCATTTATCTGGTGTGCGCCAGGACGCGACCCCTGTTCAAGGGCTGAACCGTAGTTTTTATGCACTTAAATCGGAAAAAAGCCGGTTGTTGAAGCAACGCAATTTTTTACCCCTTTAGGGGTGACAAAATATCCATTAACCCTTCAGGGGTAATTGATGACAGCGGATCCCGGGCAGCTGGCCGATGGGGACATGGATAAAACACACGAGGTAATGGAATGATCTTGATGGAATTTTTGGTGGTACTCGGCTGCTTGCTGCTGGGTACCCGCTTCGGGGGCATGGGGCTGGGTCTTATCAGCGGTATCGGTCTGTTCCTGCTGACCTTCGTCTTCGGCCTGGTGCCGGGCGAACCGCCGGTGCAAGTGATGCTGACCATACTGGCGGTCATTGGCTGCGCCGCCACCCTGCAGACCGCCGGCGGTCTCAACCTGATGATGCAGGTGGCCGAGCGTCTGCTGCGCCGCCACCCCCAGTACATCACCCTGCTGGCGCCGCTCACGACCTGGACCCTCACCTTCCTGTGCGGCACCGGCCACGTGGTCTACACCATGTTCCCCATCATCGCCGACATCGCGCTGCAGAAGAACATCCGCCCGGAGCGCCCCATGGCAGTGGCGTCTGTTGCCTCCCAGATGGCCATCTGCGCCTCGCCGGTCTCGGTGGCCGTGGTCTCCATGGTCTCCATCCTGGCGGCGGCTCACGGCGTGGGTCAGGCCTACGGTCTGCTCGACATCCTGATGGTCGCCATCCCCTCCTCTCTCATGGGTGTCATGATGGCGGCCCTGTGGAGCCTGCGCCGCGGCAAGGATCTGGACAAGGACGAGGAGTTCCAGGCCAAGATCAAGGACCCTGCCCAGCGGGACTTCATCTACGGCGGTGGTGAAACCCTGCTCAACACCAAGTTCCCGAAAGAGGCCTACTGGTCCACCTGGATCTTCTTCGCCGCCATCGCTGCCGTGGTGCTGCTGGGGGCCGATGAGGCGCTGCGCCCCGTCTTCACCATCAAGGAGAAGACAGGCCCTCTCTCCATGAACCTAGTGATCCAGATGATGATGCTGATCGCCGGCGCCATCATCCTGATGCGCTGCAAGGTCAAGCCAGGGGAGATCGCCAACGGCGCCGTCTTCAAGGCGGGCATGGTCGCCATCTTCTCCGTGTTCGGGGTCGCCTGGATGAGCGAAACCTTCTTCCAGGCCCACATGCCGCTGCTCAAGGAGACCCTGGCCCACGTGGTACAGGCCCAGCCCTGGACCTACGCCCTGGTGCTCTTCCTCATCTCCAAGCTGGTGAACAGCCAGGCCGCGGCGCTCACCGCCATCGCCCCCATGGGGCTGGCGCTGGGGGTCGAACCCAAACTGCTCATCGCCTTCCTGCCGGCAAGCTACGGCTACTTCGTGCTGCCGACCTACCCGAGCGATCTCGCCTGCATCGGCTTCGACCGCTCCGGCACCACCCGCATTGGCAAGTTCATCATCAACCACAGCTTCATCATTCCGGGCCTCATCGGGGTGGTGACCTCCTGTACCCTGGGCTTCATCCTGACCAGCATCCTGCTGTAACAGGCATCCAGTGCGAGCGGCTCCCCCGTGGGAGCCGCTTTTTTATCCCCGCATCTCCGACCCGCGCTTTGCCATCGCCCCCCACTCTGGGTAGCATGGCCCCTCTTTTCTTTGCGGAAATCCCCCATGTCTCGCGTCATCCTGCTCTGGAGCGGCGGCAAAGATGCCATGCAGGCCCTCTGCCACGCCCGGGAAGCGGGCCATCAGGTGGTGGCCCTGATCACCTTTGCCCCGCCAGCGCCCCGCTTTCTCGCCCATCCCCTGTCACAGGTTCGCCGTCAGGCGGTGGCCCTCGCACTGCCCCATCGGCTGGTCACCATCGAAGCGCCCTTCGATCTCGGTTATGAGCGGGCCCTGGCGGCATTGAAAGAGGAGTGGCAACTCGATGGGGTCGTCACCGGCGACATCGACAGCGTGGGGGGCGCGCCGAACTGGATCCGCGAGCGCTGTCGCCCCCTGGGGCTCACCGTTCACACCCCGCTCTGGCAACAACCCCGCGAGGCATTGCTGGCGGACATGCTGGCCCGCGGCATCGTCGCCCACCTCTCCTGCGTCGATACCCGGGTACTGGCCCCCGAGTGGGTGGGGCGCAGGCTCGATGCTGGCACCCTCAGCGATCTGCAGCAACTGGCGACAACCCGGGGCTTCGATGCCTGCGGCGAGCAGGGGGAGTACCACACCATGGTGACCGACGGCCCCGGGTTTGCGGCGCCGCTGACGCTCGGCCACTGGCAGGTGGCGCGCCAGGAACACCTTGCCTATCTGCTGGAGGACGAGGAATGACCTCTCACGAGGGCGACACATAAAAAACGGGAGGCGCTGGCCTCCCGTTTTGCTTGTCCTTAACGTTGACCTATTTGGCCAGCTTGCCCAGCACCCGCTTAAGCAGGCGGATGCGCGGCTCGATGCTGTCCAGCAGCAGGAATTCCGCCTCCGAGTGGAAGCCGCCCCCCATGGGGCCGAAGCCATCGAGGGACGGCACCCCGGCCGCCGCGGTGAAGTTGGCATCGGAGCCGCCACCGGCCTCCAGCCAGGTGAAGGGGACTCCCTCCTCCCTGCCTGCCGCCTCCACCAGTGCCATCAGGGCCTCGGTGTCGCCGCTCGGGCGCATCGCGGGCTTGAAGCTCTGGCGCGCCACCTCGACCCGGCAACCGGCGAGGAAGGGGTTGTTGGCCATGAAGGTGAGCCGGTCGTGCACCGCCTGCGCCTCTTCGTTGCGCCAGAAGCGCAGATCCACGATCGCCTCGGCAAAGTCGGGCACCACGTTGACGCCGGTGCCCCCCTGCACCACCCCCACGTTCATGGTGGTGCCGGTCTCCATGTTGACCTGCTCGTTGATGGCGAGCACCCAGTGGGCCAGCTCCGTGATGGCGGAGATCCCTTGTGCCAGGGCCGAGCCCGCATGGGAGGCCTTGCCGTGGAAGGTGATGCGGTACTTGGCATTGCCCTTGCGGGCGCTGATGAGATCCCCGCTCGGGCGCGCCGCCTCGGCCACCAGCACGCAGCCGCTCTGTCTGGCTCGCTCCACCAGCCACTCCTTGGACCAGGGGGAGCCTATCTCCTCGTCGCAGTTGCAGCAGACCAGCACCTTGAGCCTGGCCAGCACGGCCGGGTCCAGCTCTTTCAAGGCATACCAGGTAGAGAGCAGGCCGCTCTTCATGTCCGAGACGCCCGGGCCAAAGGCCTGATTGCCTTCGACTTTCAGCGGGCGTTTGGCCGCCGTCCCCTCGGGGAAGACGGTGTCCATGTGGCCCACCAGCATGACATCGTAGTGCTCCGCCCCCGGGGCATTGGTTGCCTCCAGGCAAGGGCCGCACTCGGCGGCGAACTGGTGGCGGGTCACCTGCCAGCCGATGGCCTCATATTTCTCCATCATGATGTCGGCGACCCGGGCCACCCCGGCCGGGGTGCGGGTGCCGCAGTCGAGGTTGATGAGCGGGGCCAGATCCGCCAGATAGGTATCGAGGGAAAACGGGCGCTTGAGGTCGTTCATTGTCTTCTCCATGGAACAATCTGCGTAAAACACAGACTGTTTTTGCAACGATAAGAGTGGGCGGGCACTCGGCGCCGCCTCGTCAACGGCGGTCGGCCAGCGTGGATCAGCTGGCCGCCGCCTCTACACCAGAGCCTTTACATGAACAGCAGATAGTTGAGGAGCAGCGCCGTCACCAGGGCCCCCGCCATGGGCACGCTGGTGCGCTTGACCACCACGAAGGGAGAGACCTTGGCGATGCCCGCACAGGCGATGAGCACCGCCGCGATGGGGGAGACGGTGCGACCGATGCTGGAGGCGAGCTGCATCGGCAGCAGCATGGTCACCGCCGGCACGCCAAACTTGGCCGCCACGGCGGGGGCCAGGGAGGAGAAACTGAGGAAGGCCGCGTTGCCCGAGCCCATGATGACCGCCGCCACCATGATGAGCCCCACCATCACCAGGGTCATCAGGCCGCTGCCGATGCCGGCATTGCTGGCCGAATGGAGCAGGGTGTCGATGGCGCCGATGGCCTTGAGGGATTCGGCGAAGAGCTCGGCACAGACGATGAGCGCCACCACGGGGCCGAACACCTTGCCCATGCCGTCGAGGAAGCTCGACAGCCCCGCGAAGGCGGTGCGCACCGAGCGGGTGCGCAGCAGCTCGCACAGCATGCCGATAAAGACCGACAGCAGCATGGCCACCTCCACGCTGACGCTGATGCTGGTCACCAGCAGCTTGGAGAAGGTCATCATCAGCACGAAGGGGATGATGGGCAGCAGGCCGTACCAGGTTGGCGCAGGCACCTCGTCCGCCCCCTGCTCATCCAGCTCGGCGTGCTCGCCACGGTGCAGGGCCGGATCCCAGCCCTCCTGGCGGTCACAGTGCCGCTGCCAGAAGAAGTGCAGCACCATGGTCACCAGCAACATGGGAGCCACCAGCCAGATCTGGTAGTCGACGAAATAGCTGGTGGGATCCATGCCGGACTGGCCGGCGGAGAAGATGGCGTTGGTCTGGGTCGGGCCGATTTCGAACGCCTGGGAGGTGGCGATGACGCCGCAGGCGGAAGCCGGGCTGATGCCGAGGTTGCGCATCACAGGATACATGGTGACCATCAACAGCAGGCCGAGGCCGGTGGCGGAGGTGACGAACAGGGAGACGAAGACCGCCACCAGGTAGCAGATGGCCAGCATCAGGTAGCTGGACTGGATGCCCGCCACCGGTTTGACCGCCACCCGCACCAGGGCCTGGGAAGCGCCGATATGGGACATGTAGGTGGCAAAGCCCGCCACCGCCATGATGGTGAGGCCAAGGCCCGCCGCCCGGTAGGAGAAGATCCCCTTGAACACCTCGAACAGGTCGAACAGGGCGAAGCCGGTGCTCTTGTCGGCGGGCAGAATGGGGTGCAGTCCCAGCCAGTAGGCGACGGTGAAGAGGGCCATGCCCGCCAGCGCCAGCACCGCCTGCGGGTTGTAATCCTTGACGATGCCGTAGACCACGGCGATCAGCACGAGCAAGACGAAGACGAGTTCCAAGGTGCACTCCTGACAAGATTATCGAGAAGCGCAATCTAGTGGGGGATCTCCCCTTTCCTCTTGATCACCATCAATAAAGATGGAAAAAGCAAACGGTTGTAGATTTTTATTCCGAAAATGAAATCAAAAACGACATTTAACATCAAGGAACTGGATCTAGAATGCTCCCCAGGGTATCCCTGACCGACAACCGCCACTTTGTTTGCGTTGGATCAACATCCCGCCGGGGTGAACTGGCCAAGATGCCCGTCGACACAGAGCGACCATTTCGCACCGGAGAGAGTTATGACAAACCAAGCCACCGCAGGCACCCCGACCTGCGACTGCAAGCTGTGGGACATCCTCGTCGAGTCTGCAAAGGAACGCACCACCATTCGTTACTCCAAACTGGCCAGGCAGGCCGGGCTGGAGCAGTGCCAGGATGAACTGCGCACCCTGCTGCAACGCATCCGCATGTATTGCACCGAAAATCACCTGCCCATTCTCTCCGCCATCGTGATGGATGACGTGGGCAAGTACGCCGGCCTCTCCTCCAGCCTGCCGGATGCCCCCTGGGAGCGGGCACGGGTCTTCGATCACGAGTGGACCACCCTGCACTAATAGCCTTCTTCCCCCAAAACGCGCCCGTCGGCGCGTTTTGGCTATCTGCCTCCCGCCAACCCCCCCACCAGCCTCACTGGTAAAACCAGCCCATCCGGCCATCAGCGTTGCCATGGCTGGGCCACAATGCCAGAATCGGGCCCTTGCACGATTTCCGGGCCGCTGGCCCGCAGACAAAGGATCTCCCATGGCCACCACCCTCTATGGCATCAAGAACTGTGAGACGTTGATGATGGAAGGACCATGAATAGTAGGCTGAGTAGCCGTAGCCACCAATTAGAACAGCTAACGTTTACTCTTTGGGTCCATTTCCCAGCACACATATGTTCTGACAACCCATTCTAAATAAACCCACTGCAATATGTCAGATAGGCCTAGTGTACCATGACGCCAATAAATTTTGAATCCCATCAAGTCAATACCTGAGTAAGGAATCTCTATAATTCCTTGCGGCTCTTCAGGGTAGTAGAAATAAAGAAAATTACCAATCATGTCTGAAAAGACAGCGAACCAAGGTTTGAAGCTCGATTTTTCAGGAAATAGATCTGGAATTGGGGGATACGCAGGTAAACGCTTCCACCCTCTAGAATATCTACTCGCAAGACTATTCAATAAAAAATTTCTTGCATTTGGTACATAACTATTACCTGCATCGAGCATTACAGGCACGACTCTAGATATGGCATCAGGGATCAGATCACCATGCCTCCAATCCCTGCCTGAATTTTGGGTTTTTAACTGCTCTGCATTGGGATTCAGATAGCTTAGACTTCCTTTCAGATAATCAGGAGTAACGGTACTACAGCCTTGAGACATGTATTTTATAAATAATTCTTCAACCTCGGCCGCACTTATTTTTTCATTTTTCCTACGACCATCACCGTTAGTAATGGTAGCCTGTACTATATCGATAGCTAGAGCTAGAGCACTCACATCTGACATAGCTACTCCATCAGCTATATGTATGAAGAATGTAGAAGCTAATCATAACCCTATCCTTAACACTCAATAAACCATTAAAGAACGACTACATGAACGTTTTATTTCATCAATTTTTTAGTCCCACTAAAGTTTTTTGTAAATAGCTTTTGCAACCATATTTTTCATATAACGCCATGGCAGCTCCTTCGGATGCAAAGGCATACCCTTTATCCCCCTTAAATTTCGTCCACCCCAAAAATGTTTCCTTCAGATCTTGAAAGTTATAGGTCTTACGTGGAGGGTTCATACAGGTTGAATTTTCATAAATACCTGTCAAAAAGCCATGACAGAAGGCCTGCTCATCAGCCTCTCCACTACACCATTCCTCAAGATCTGTTGTTAAAATAGCATGGTTTTCTACATCATATTTAGCTAGTGTTGAATTTTTCCCCATCAATAACAGCACAATAGCAACGAAGAATGATTTCATTTTTCATTACTCCACATTAACCCCTAAAACCCCTAAGAAGGGGGACGTAAGCATGTCCTCTTTTTTCTTTATCTAGTCGATCTAATACGATGAGCATTTGAAAGTCTAATACCCGTCGTTTCGCCATCGATGCCTTCGCTATAGCTTGCGAAAGCAAGTCTAGCATTTCTTCCTGATTATCCATCACCATCGGCTACAACCCTTATAGACCTTTTGTGCTTTGCCAAAGAGCTCCTCTCCGCCATCGTGATGGATGACGTGGGCAAGTACGCCGGCCTCTCCTCCAGCCTGCCGGATGCCCCCTGGGAACGGGCACGGGTCTTCGATCACGAGTGGACCACCCTGCACTAAGTGCCGCCCCCTGAATCCGGAACGCGCCCAGACCAGCAGGCGCGTTCTGGTTTTTGGCCCCCACCGTTTCTTCCCCGGCCCCAGGCCAGGTGTGTGTCCCTGTGAGGCGCCCTGCCCCCTGTCGTCCTATCCGGCCAGGCGTGCAGCATAAGGGCCTCCTGCCCCCGGTCTCCCCCTTTGATACCGCAGCGCATCCCGTCCCAGACCAGCGTGTGCTGGCGCGCGGCCCCTCCCTTCTCCACTCGGCCTGACTGGTAAAACCAGCCCATCCGGCCATGAGCGTTGCCATGGGGGGGCCACAATGCCAGAATCGGGCCCTTGCACGATTTCAGGGCCGCCGGCCCGCAGACAAAGGATCCCCCATGGCCACCACCCTCTATGGCATCAAGAACTGCGACACCATCAAGAAGGCCCGCAAGTGGCTGGAGGAGGCGGGTATCGATTACCGCTTTCACGATCACCGCGCCGACGGTCTGAGCCCGGAGCAGCTCGATCTCTGGCTCGCCAAGCTGGGCTGGGAAGCCCTGCTCAACACCCGTGGCACCACCTTCCGCGCCCTGCCGGAAGCAGAAAAACAGGGGCTAGACACCGCCAAGGCCCGTGACCTGCTGCTGGCCCACCCGGCCATGATCAAGCGCCCGCTGCTGGACCAGGACGGCACCCTGACCCTGGGCTTCAAGGCAGACCTCTATCAATCCCTCTTCTCCCGTTAACTTTTTCTGTTAAGGAACACCGATGTCGGACGTCATCACACTGGCCAAGGATCTGATCAGCCGCCCCTCCGTGACCCCCCTGGATGAAGGGTGCCAGACCCTGATGGCGGAGCGCCTCGCACGCCTGGGGTTCGTCATCGAACCCATGGTCTTTGAGGACACCACCAACCTCTGGGCACGCCGTGGCAGCGAGGGTCCCCTCTTCTGCTTCGCCGGCCACACCGACGTGGTACCCGCCGGCCCCCTGGAGAAGTGGGACACCCCGCCATTCGAGCCGACCATCAAGGACGGCATGCTCCATGGCCGGGGCGCCGCCGACATGAAGGGGTCTCTGGCCGCCATGGTGGTGGCGACCGAGCGCTTCGTGGCCGAGCACCCGGACCACAAGGGCTCCATCGCGTTTCTCATCACCTCGGATGAAGAGGGGCCCTTCATCAACGGCACGGTACGCGTCATCGACACCCTGGAGGCACGCAACGAGAAGATCCGCTGGTGCATCGTCGGCGAACCCTCCTCCACCGCCCAGGTCGGGGACGTGGTGAAGAACGGCCGTCGCGGCTCCATCACCGGCGATCTGCTGGTGCGCGGGGTGCAGGGCCACGTCGCCTACCCCCATCTGGCGGACAACCCCATCCACAAGGCGGCCCCGGCGCTGGCGGAGCTCGCCGCCATCGAGTGGGACAAGGGCAACGCCTACTTCCCCCCCACCAGCTTCCAGATCGCCAACATCCAGGGCGGCACCGGCGCCTCCAACGTCATTCCGGGGGAGTTGCAGGTCCAGTTCAACTTCCGCTTCAGCACCGAGCTCACCGATGCGGCTATCCGCGAGCGGGTCGAGGCGCTGCTGACCCGTCACGGCCTGGACTTCGAGCTGAAGTGGACCCTCTCCGGCCAGCCCTTCCTGACGGACACCGGCGCCCTGCTGGACGCCACCGTCGCCGCCGTGGCGGCAGTGAACGGCCAGCAGCCGGCCCTGCTCACCACGGGGGGCACGTCCGATGGGCGCTTCATCGCTCCCACCGGGGCGGAAGTCATCGAGCTCGGCCCGGTCAACGCCACCATCCACAAGGTGAACGAGTGCGTGAAGGCGGACGATCTGGATCTGCTGGCGGACATGTACCAAGGGGTGCTGGCACGACTGCTGGCATGAGCGGCGCTCCGGACAAGAGAGACCAGACCATGAATCAGGATCAACTGCTTGGGCTGGATGAGAGCCACCTCATCCTGGTGGGGCGCGGCCCCCATCGTCTGACCGCCGCCACCGCGGCGGCCTTCAACGACATGCAGGTGGCTGCCGCCCATGCCGGTTTCAACCTGCAGGCGGCCTCCAGCTGGCGCGGCTTCGAGCGCCAGCTCGCCATCTGGAACGGCAAGTGGCGCGGGGAGCGCCCTCTGCTGGGTGCGAACAACCAGCCCCTCGATGCCCTGCAACTGGGCGAGACTGAGCGACTGCACGCCATCCTGCACTGGAGCGCCCTGCCCGGCACCAGCCGCCATCACTGGGGCACGGATCTCGACATCTACGATCCGGACTGCCTCCCCGCCGGCACCCGGCTCGCGCTGGAACCCTGGGAGTATGAAGCGGGCGGCTGGTTTGCCGATTTGCGCGAATGGCTGGACGATCACATGAACGACTTCGGCTTCTTCCTGCCCTATGCAAAAGGGGAGCAACCGAATCAGGGGGTGGCCTACGAGCCCTGGCACCTGAGCTTCGCGCCCGAATCCGACGGGCTGGCACTGGATCCGGCGGCGCTGGCGCTTTGTCTGGAACGGGCGGATATTGAAGGCAAGGAGTGCATCCTGGCTCATCTCGACGAGATCCTGGCCCGCTACGTCACCCCGGCACACCACGAAAGGAGATTCTGATGAGCTTGTGGTTATGGATAGGCTTGCCGCTGCTGTTTTTGCTCGGCCTGTTTCTCAACGCCATCAAGGACATGAAGCAGCTCGAGAAACAGCTGCCCAAGTACAAGGACAAGATCCGGGAGGTCAAGGACGACGAGGACGACTGACCCCCTCGCAGGAGCCCGTCGGCGCTCCTGCCCCCTTCCCGACCACGGCATTTTTCCGCCCTCTGCCGCCCCCTGAGCCGGCCCTGAAAGCCCCATCCATTGCCCCCTTTCCCTGCGCTTTCCCGCGCGGGCACTCCGCCCTCGCCCTGCTTGAAAACTGCGCAACAAACGTAAAAAACTGCAAAACAATGCACAATTAAGCCACACAAAGGGGGTCAATCTGCATATAATGTGCCTGTTTTGCAGCCCGCCATAAGGAGTTCGCCATTGGATGCCACCACCGTCAACAGTTTCTTCTTCATCGGTGCCCTGTTGGTGGGCGCCAGTGTCCTGTTGAGCGCACTCTCCTCCAGAGTCGGCATCCCCATCCTGGTCATCTTCCTCGCCGTTGGCATGCTGGCGGGTGAGGATGGTCCCGGCGGCATCCACTTCGCCGACTACTCGGTCGCCTACCTGGTGGGCAACCTGGCACTGGCCATCATTCTGCTGGACGGCGGCATGCGCACCCGGGTCTCCTCCTTTCGGGTCGCACTCTGGCCCGCGCTCTCGCTGGCCACGATCGGGGTGGCCATCACCACCGGCCTCACGGGCCTCGCCGCCGCCTGGCTGTTCGACCTCAACCTGATGCAGGGGATGCTCATCGGTGCCATCGTCGGCTCCACCGATGCGGCGGCGGTCTTCTCCCTGCTCGGCGGGCGCAGCCTCAACGAGCGGGTCAGCGCCACCCTGGAGATAGAATCGGGCAGCAACGATCCCATGGCGGTCTTTCTCACCGTCACCCTGATCGAGGTGCTGGCCACCGCCCAGCAGGGGCTGGATGCCGGCTTCCTGCTACTGCAACTCGTCAAGCAGTTTGGTCTGGGCGCTGGCATCGGCCTTGCGGGGGGCTGGCTGCTGTGGAAGCTCATCAACAGTGCCAAGCTCGCCCCCGGTCTCTATCCCCTGCTCACGGTGAGCGGCGGCCTGCTCATCTTCGCCCTCACCACGGCGGTGGGGGGCAGCGGCATCCTCGCCATCTACCTCACCGGCCTGCTGCTTGGCAACCTCTCCCTGCGCAGCCGCAGCACCACCCTCTCCGTGCTGGACGGCCTGACCTGGCTCAGCCAGATCGGCATGTTCCTGGTGCTGGGGCTGCTCGCCTCTCCCCACAAGCTGCTGCCCATCGCCCTGCCGGCGCTGGCCCTGGCCATGTGGATGATCCTGTTTGCCCGTCCGGTGTCGGTCTGGATTGGACTGCTGCCGTTCAAGAACTTCGCGCCGCGCGAGCGCTGGTTCATCTCCTGGGTGGGGCTGCGCGGCGCCGTGCCCATCATCCTGGCGGTCTTCCCCATGATGGCGGGGCTGCCCAATGCCCAGCTCTACTTCAATGTCGCCTTCTTCGTGGTGCTGGTTTCGCTGATCCTGCAGGGCAGCTCGCTGCCGCTTGCATCAAAGCTGGCGCGAGTGGAGGTGCCCGCACCGCCCTCTCCCATCAACCGCTCTGGGCTGGAAATCGATCTCGACAGCCAGTGGGAGACCTTCGTCTATCGCCTGAGCGCCGAGAAGTGGTGCATCGGTTCGCCCTTGCGGGAGCTGCGCATGCCCCAGGGCACCCGCATCTGCGCCCTGTTCCGCGGCCAGGAGCTGCTCCACCCCTCGGGCAGTACCTGCCTGCAATCCGATGACATCCTGTGCGTCATCGGCCACGAGCACGACCTGCCCGCCCTCGGTCAGCTCTTCAGCCAGGCGCCGGAGCAGGATCTGGGCCCGCGCTTCTTCGGTGACTTCCTGCTGGAGGCCAACGCCAGGCTGGTGGATCTCGCCCCGCTCTACGGGCTGGATGTGAGCGAGGTGGCGGATCAGAGCCTCGGCGATTTTATTGCCCATCAGTTGGGCGATAATCTGGTGGTCGGTGACCATGTCGCCTGGCAGGGACTGCTCTGGACGGTGGCGGAAATGGAAGAGGGTGAACCCCGCAAGATAGGGGTGCGCTTCTTGGAAGAAGACCCCGTCTAGGCGCCGGCCATCGTAGCCCGCATTTGTGTGAGAAGGGAGTGAACCATGCCTTATCAAACCCTGTTGTCCGGTCTGTATCCTCCCTCGCCCAAGCTGGGCCTCATCGAGGGTTTCTTTGGCAAGGGCTGGAGCTGGGAAGCCCGTGCCCGCTACGCCCAGTGGCTGCCCCGCCACGGCTATGGCTTCTACCTCTACGCCCCCAAGGAAGACGGCTACCTGCGCAAGCACTGGGCCACCCCCTGGCCCGCCGACCAGCTTGAAGCCCTGTGCCAGCTCGCCCGCCAGTGCCGGGAGAACGGTCTGGCCTTCGGGGTGGGCCTGAGCCCCATGGGGGCCCATCACGACTATGCCCGCCAGCGACCCGCCCTGCTGGAGAAGGTGAGGCTCATCGAGGAGGCGCTCAAGCCCGATATCCTGGCGATCCTGTTTGACGACATGAAGGGGGACACCCCGGATCTCGCCCACTGGCAGCTCACCATCGCCCACGACATCGCGGCCCACACCGACGCAGGCCGCCTGCTGTTCTGCCCCAGCTACTACAGCACGGATCCGGTGCTGGAGAAGGTGTTCGGTGCCATGCCCCCCCACTATCTGCAGGATCTGGGTCAGGGGCTCGACAGGCGCATCGATGTCTTCTGGACCGGCCCCAAAGTCTGCTCCACCGAGTATCCGGCTGCCCACCTCAAACAGGCCGCCGACTGGCTCCATCGCAAGCCCTTCCTGTGGGACAACTATCCGGTCAATGACGGCAGCAAGGCGAGCAGCTTCCTGCACCTGCGCGCCTTCGAAAACCGTCCGGCAGAGCTGGCGGATCTCGTGAGCGGCCATGCGGTCAATCCCATGAAGCAGGCGGCCCTCTCGGCCCTGCCGCTCGCCACCCTGCCCATGAGCTACAAGCTCGGCAAGCAGTACGATCCTGACAAGGCGCTGCACGCCTCCCTCAACGCCACCTGCGGGCCGCAGATCTCCGCCATGATCCAGGCCGACCTGCCGCTCTTCCAGGACATCGGTCTGGCCCAGCTCACCCCCGAGCAGGTCATCCACCTCAAGAGCCGCTACCTGCCGTTCCAGGATCAGGCCTGCGTGAACGAGATCCTGCGCTGGCTGGCCGGAGAATACGTGTTCGA
This sequence comes from Aeromonas sp. R2-1, assembly GCF_040908425.1. Lineage (NCBI taxonomy): Bacteria > Pseudomonadati > Pseudomonadota > Gammaproteobacteria > Aeromonadales > Aeromonadaceae > Aeromonas > Aeromonas sp. R2-1. The sequence continues at coordinate 48,340 of NZ_JBFODR010000048.1, read as the reverse complement.
TCCGGACTGCCTGACCGACTGACCCCATGAGTCCATGAAAAACGGGCACATGTAAAAGGCCACCTCCCGGGCAGGGAGGTGGCCTTTTTGCATGATCTCTCTTCAGGTGCCCCATGGCGTCACATAGGGCGGCAGATTGAGCGGGTGTTTAGCCGAATGCCAGCCAGACCCCGACAAACAGCATGAGAGAGCCCGCTATCCGGTTCATCAGAGTGACATTGCCGCTCTTGGCGAGGAAATGGCGCAAGGTGCGGCCACCGCTGGCATAGAGCATCAGGCAGGAGAACTCGATGACCAGGATGAGCGCGACCAGGGCCCCTATCTGGGGTGCCATCGGCTTGGCCGCATTGATGAAGGGGGGCAGCAGGGAGACCATGAAGGCCCACCCCTTGGGGTTGGCGATGGCGGTCACGAAACCCTGCACGGCCAGTCCCATTGGGCTGGTCTGCTGACCCGCCGAGAGATCCGCTGGGATGGCCATCTTGCCCTTGGCCTGCCACATCTGGATGCCGAGCCAGACCAGGTAGGCGCCACCTACATATTTGAATGCAGAGAACAGGGCCGGGTAGTTGAGCATGACTGCCGCCACCCCGACCACCGACAGCACGGAAACCAGGCCGACGCCGACAAGCTCCCCCCACATCATGTGCAGGGTACGGCGCACCCCCAGACTCATGCCCAGGGTCATCGCCAGGGTCATGCACATACCGGGGGTTACTGAGACAAAAAAGAACGTGGGAATAAAGAGCGCCAAGATGGCGGGATCAATCCAGTCGGACACACTACACCTCCAGGGTAACAAGCAGACGATCTTGCCTATCACACTCTTTTAACACAAGAAAAACCTTTTCATTCAGCAAGAATTCAGCATTAAAAACCCTGTGACAAGGATTGTCGCGCCTGTGTAAGATGCCGCCTCACTCCTCTTTCGGGTTAGGATCTTTCATGTCATTGAATAATCTGTCCATTCGTCTTCAAGTGCTTATCCCTCTCCTGCTCGCCAGCCTGTTGATGCTGCTGATGGCCGTGATCAGCAAACAGGAAATCGACGGTGCCATTCAGGACATGAATGAAACCACCGCCAGCGTCACCCGCCACAAGGACGACATCGCGGCCCTGATCCACGCCACCTACCGGCTGCGCACCAACGCCATCTACGGCCTGTACGATGAGGCCCTCTTCGCCCAGTTGCCGGCCCAGCTCTCCGCCGCCGAACAGGAGATTGGCGCCATCCTGACCAGACTGGTTGTCACCGGTGCCGAGCAGGACAACCGTCAGGTCGCGGCCGCCCTGCAGGCCTACCTCGGCCATACCCGCAGCAGCATGCTGCCCCTGCTGACCGCCAAGTACCAAGGCAGTGGCGATCCCGCCGCCTATGAGCAGGCCCGCCTGCACTTTCGCGATCTGGGGGAGACGCTCATCAAGCAGATCGATGCCATGTCCGTCCACATCAATCAGCTGACCCAGACTGAGATTGCCGAGGAGCAGGCCCACTACCGCGCGACCCTGCTGCGCACCCTGCTGCTGATGGGGGGCACCCTGATCGCGGCCCTGCTGGGTGGCTGGTGGATCTCCGGGCGCATCGTGCAGCCCATCGGCCAGTTGCAGGAGGTGATGCACGCCGTCGCCCTCGGCCGCTTCAACGTGCGTGCCAATGCCGAAGGCAACAACGAGCTGGGCCAGCTCGCCAGGGATATCAACCGGACCCTGAGCCAGCTTGCCAACACCATCCAGACCCTGACCGGCATCAGCGGCAATGTGGCCTCCGCCGCCACCGAGCTTGCCGCTGTGATGACCCAGGCAGAGGTCAACGCCCAGCAGCAGCGCGGTGAGACCGAACAGGTGGCCTCCGCCGTCACCGAGCTGGCCAGCACCGCCGACAACGTCAACCACAACGCCGCCCTGGCCGACGAGCTGGCCCGGGATGCCAACAGTCGGGTCGAGCAGGGGCTGGCCCTGTTTGCCGAAAGCATCGAGGCCAACGGCCGCATGGCGGGCAGTCTGGAGAACGCCGCGACTGTGGTGGCCAGGCTCAAGTCCCAGTCCGAGCAGATCGGCAAGGTGATCGAAGTCATTCAGAGCATTTCGGAGCAGACCAACCTGCTGGCCCTCAACGCCGCCATCGAGGCGGCCCGCGCCGGTGAAAGCGGCCGCGGCTTTGCGGTGGTGGCCGACGAAGTGCGCCTGCTGGCTGCCCGTACCCAGGACTCCACCAAGGAGATCCAGGCCATCATCGAGCAGTTGCAGAGCCAGTCCCTCTCCGCCAACAGCGGCGTGCAGCAGACCCTGGAGATCCTCGGCCACAACCGGCAGCTCTCCGCCGAGGTACAAGCCTTGCTGGGGGGCATCACGGACGCGGTCAACCAGATCAACGGTGCCAACGCCCAGGTGGCGACCGCGGCAGAACAACAATCCTGCGTCACCGCCGACATCAGCCGCAACCTCACCAACATCCACGAGATCGTGAACCAGAACGCCGCCGGCATCAGCCAGAGTGCCGCCGCCAGTCACGAACTGTCACAGCTCGCCGAGCAGCAGCGCAGGCAGCTCGCCCAGTTCCAGCTCTGATCCCGAGAGGGTCTCTTCGATACCGCGGGGCCCGGCGCTGGCCCCGCACTTGCCCCTCCCCCTTCACGCCTCCTGTTTAAAACGGGTTTTTGCCATCAAGGTGTCATTAGGGGCTGGGCTGCATTCGCAAATGTGGGTATGGTAGAGGCACGTCACTCCCCCTCATCGAGAGATCATCATGAGCCTGAAGTTCAAGAAACCCGCTTTTATCACGCTCGGCCTCATCGCCCTGCTCTCCGCACTCTGGCTCGATTTCTATCTGCCGGAACACACCATCGCCACCATCACCGGGGTGGAGGTGAAGCGCACCGACAAGGATGGCCCCATCAGCCAGAAGAACCCGGCTGACGGCCCCACCACCGACGTCTATTACATCTACACCGAGCGCCCCGGCGAGAAGATCCGGGTGTTTCGCAATGAAGACACCGAATGGGGCTGGCCCTTCTACTTCAAGTTCAACGCCGCCGACGTCCAGGCCAAGGCCAAGTCCATGGAGTTCGAAAAACGCCTGGCCATCATCACCTCCTACGGCTGGCGCGTGAACATGTTCTCCATGTTTCCCAACGTCACCAAGATCGCGAGCACCGAGCCCGATGCCTCCACCTGGAGCTTCTTCCGCTGGTTCTGGTTCGGTGTCTGGGCCCTGGTGATGGGCAAGGCGGCCATCGCCACCTGGCGCTACTTCGATCGCCTCGAGGACGAGATATGAGCGAGCCGAGCAAGACCCGCACCAGCTTCTATCGCCGGCTCTACGTGGCTCACCTCATCAGTCAGGGCACGGACACCGTGCCCGCCATCATGGAGGCGACCGGCATGCCGCGCCGCACCGCCCAGGACACCCTCAGCGCCCTGGCGGAGCTCGACATCCAGTGCGCCTTCGAGCAGACCGAGGGGGCTCGCCATCTCCAGGGGCACTACCGCATCAGCGACTGGGGGCCCATCAATCCGGCCTGGATTGCCGCGCAGCTTCCCGTCATCAGGCAGACCCTGGGGTATCCCTGACACCCCGGGCCCTGCTCTGCCTCCCATAGAGAAGGGGCCAGCCTTGCGGCTGGCCCCTTTCTTGTCTGGCCTGATATCCCGTTGCCCTCCCCCGAGCTCACTCCCCTTCGCCGAAAGACTCTTCCGGCAGCGGCTCCGCCGACTCACCCCTGGTACAGTCGATGATGGAGCGCTTGGGATTGTTGGGGTCGCGCAGCAACAGGGGGGCCATCCCCTCGTCATGCAGCCTCTCGTCGGAAAATTCGCTGCCATAGGCGTTGTGGGTCAGCCTGCGGGCATTGGCGATGGGGGTATCCACGAAGAGGGCATGTACCTCGAAGGTGGAGGCCGGCACCAGGAAGCCGACGATGGGCAGGCCGTGCAGCTCCTGATGGACCTTGTACCAGGCAAAGCCCTCGCTCACCTTGTCAGGGGTATACATGGCGAGCTGCGGATTGGCCGGGCGCCCGGTCTCGATGTCGAGATGAAGGGTGTCCAGCTCGCAGGTCGCCAGCCCCTGCCACATCTTCTCGAACGGGGTCGCGCAACCCGTCAGTTGCATGCATGTCAGCAGCGCCAACGTCCCTTTCCACATTCCCAACCCCTTATCCGATGTCCAGGATGTCAACCAAATGAGCGCAGTCGCTGCACCAGCAACTCGATGAAACCGACCCTGTCGAGCCCCAGCAGCACCAGGGCATTGGCCGGTTTGCCGGTCAGGTCGTAGCGATCCACCACCGTCATGCCCAGGGTATGGGTTCCGCCGGTTTCGATATCGACCCGGCACTCCACCCCGTGAAACAGGGAGGGCGCCAGCAGCCAGGCGATGGTACAGGGGTCATGGAGCGGCGCGCCAGCAAATCCCCACTTGGGATCCCGATGATAGATCATGAAAAAGTCGAGCAGTTGTGCCACGCACTGTGCCACCGGGTTGGGAATGGCGCGTACCCGCTCGATATCCTCGTCCATCACCTGGGCCTCGTGGGTCACGTCCAGCCCGCACATGGTGATGGGCAGCCCCGACTTGAAGACCATATCGGCCGCTTCGGGATCCACATAAATATTGAATTCCGCCGCAGGGGTCCAGTTGCCCGCACCGGCGGCGCCCCCCATCAACACAATGCGGGCGATCTTCTGCTTGAGCTCGGGGTGGGCCGCCAGCAAGAGGGCAATGTTGGTGAGCGGCCCGGTCGGCACCAAGGTGACCGGCTCCGGGCTCTCGCGCAGACATCTTGCCATCAGTTCAAGGGCGCTCATCGCCCGGGGAGCAAAGGCGGGATCCGGCAGCTCTGGGCCGTCCAGCCCCGATTCGCCGTGGACGTTGTCGGCGATGATGAGCTCACGGGCCAGGGGCTTGGGTGCCCCCGCCGCCACCGGGATGTCGTCGCGGCCGAGCAGGGTGAGGATGCGCAGGGCATTGTTGAGGGTCTTGTCCGGGGTCTGGTTGCCCGCGCTGGTGGTGACCGCCAGCACCTTCAGCTCGGGGCTCGCCAGCGCCAGAATGAGGGCGATGGCATCATCGTGGCCGGGATCGCAATCGAGAATAACGGGCAGCGCCATGGACAGACTCCTTACAACATGACAGGGAGCCATACCTTAGCAAGAGATGGCCAGATGAACTCAGGAGGGAGTCACAAAACGCCTCAACCAACGAGATCAAGTACTTGGCGATATGCTTCGGGAGCGGACACCCAGATTCGCCGCGCCGCCATCGTTCGGGTATGATCCCTCCCCCTTCATCGTCCGGTTGCCCCATGTCCGCCATCATCGACACCTTTGTTGCTCCGCCCTGCACCGCCACCATCGAGATCCTGTTTGATGATGCGCATCTGCTGCTCATCAACAAGCCGAGCGGCCTGCTGAGCCTCTCGGGCAAGAACCCGCAGAACCTCGATTCGGTCCATTACCGGCTGGTACAGGATTACCCCGGCTGCACCCTGGTGCACCGCCTCGACTTTGGCACCTCGGGCGTCATGGTGGTGGCCAAAAACAAGAGCATCAACGCCCTGCTCTGCCACCAGTTCAGCCAGCGCACCGTGAGCAAGGCTTACGAGGCACTGCTCTGCGGCCATCTGGCGGCGGATGAGGGCGTCATCGACGCATCCATCGCCAAGGATCCGGCGCTGTTCCCGCTGATGAGCATCTGCGCCGCCAGCGGCAAACCCGCCCGCTCACGCTATCGGGTGATGGAGCGGCTCACCCTGGAGGGGGCAGGCCAGCCGGTGCCATTGACCCGGGTCAGGCTGGTACCGGAAACCGGGCGCACCCACCAGCTGCGCATCCACAGCCAGTGGCTGGGCCATCCCATCCTGGGATGCGATCTCTATGGCGGCCTGCTCTCGCCCGGCTGCGAACGGGCCCCCAGACTGATGCTGCACGCCAGTGAACTCGGTTTTGTGCACCCGGTGAGCGGCGAAGCGGTACAGATCCGCTGTGAAGCGCCCTTTGCGCAGGCACTGGCGGCCATGACGGGGCAACAGGGGTAATGAAGAAGGGGGAAAGCAGGGCCAGGAAGGCAAAAAGGGCAAACGGCGGATAAAGATAGGGGCCGCGCTTTCGCAACGGCCCCCACCCCCCACTCGGTGTGGTGCTATCAGATCAGCTTGCGGGCGGCGCCCAGCACGATCTTGATGGCATCAGATTCGGTTTTCGCCATGGTTTCGGCGTTCGGGATTTCCTGCTGGGTACGGTTCACGATGACACCGGCCACCATGCCCGCACGCAGGCCCTGGCTGGTACACATGGTCAGCAGGGTCGCGGACTCCATCTCGTAGTTCAGCACGCCCATGGCTTGCCACTCTTTCATGGAACCCTGGAAACGTTGTACCACGCGGCCGGATACGGTGTCGTAACGCTCCTGACCCGGGTAGAAGGTGTCAGAAGAAGCAGTGACGCCCACATGCAGCTTGGAGCCCAGCTCCTTGGCGGTGTTCACCAGGGCGGTGGTGCAGTCGAAGTCGGCCACGGCCGGGAACTCCATCGGCGCGAAGTGCAGGCTGGCACCGTCGAGGCGCACGGAGCCGGTGGTGACGATCACGTCGCCCACGTTCAGGTGCGGCTGGATGGCGCCGGTGGTGCCGATGCGCAGGAAGGTACGGATACCCAGCTGGGCCAGCTCTTCCACCGCGATGGAGGTGGACGGGCCACCAATACCGGTGGAGCAGATGATCACGGCCTTGCCGTCCATCTCGCCGCGCCAGGTGGTGAATTCACGATGGCTGGCCAGGTGCACCGGGTTGTCCAACAGTTCTGCGATGCGCTTCACGCGCTCGGGGTCACCGGGGACGATCGCCAGGGTGGCGCCTTGCAGATCCGCTTTTTTCAAACCCAAGTGAAATACATCAGACATAGTGGACTCCTGGTTGCGCCCCGCCGCATGGCAGCCGAGTGCAGTTAAGGTGATTCTTTACGGTACTTTCAAGCCGGTGTCCCCTCATCCGGGGAGGCGCCAACTATGGTCGAAAGCGCTTTCCAATTCCTTGATGCGCCTCACACTTCTGCGCTTCAAAGCCGACAAAAATGGCGCGAAACGTTTGCTAAGATGATGAATTTCTTGAAAAACGTTTTTACGCTCCTTTTGCTCTCCCATCCCTTGTCAAGCCTTGATCAACCCTCCATTTAAAGAGCGCGATCGAGTCCACAAAGTTGCAAACGAGATACCATTGACCCCTTCTCATCCCCTCCGACGCTGTTATGTTGGCGCCCGCATACCACTTAATGGCTAATCATACGGAGTCCATCATGGCGACATTCAAGTTCTACATTCCCGCAATCAACCTGATGGGGGCGGGCTGCCTGCAGGAAGCGGCAGCGGATATCCAGGGACATGGCTATCGCAAAGCGCTCATCGTCACCGACAAGATCCTGGGCCAGATTGGCGTGGTGGGCCGGCTTGCCGCCCTCCTGGCCGAGCACGGCATCGGTGCCGTGGTGTTCGACGAGACCAGACCCAATCCCACCGTGGCCAACGTCGAGGCGGGTCTTGCGATGATCCGGGCCCACGGCTGTGACTGCGTCATTTCGCTCGGCGGCGGCTCACCCCACGACTGCGCCAAGGGCATCGCCCTGGTGGCCGCCAATGGGGGCAGCATCAAGGATTACGAGGGGGTGGATCGCTCCGCCAAGCCGCAGTTGCCGCTCATCGCCATCAATACCACGGCCGGCACCGCCTCCGAGATGACCCGTTTTTGCATCATTACCGACGAATCCCGTCAGGTGAAAATGGCCATCATCGACAAGCACGTCACGCCGCTGATGTCGGTCAACGACCCGGAACTGATGCTGGCCAAGCCCGCCGGCCTCACCGCCGCCACCGGCATGGATGCCCTGACCCACGCCATTGAGGCCTATGTCTCCACCGCCGCCACCCCGGTCACCGATGCCAGCGCCGTGATGGCCATCGCGCTGATTGCCGAACACCTTCGCACCGCCGTGCATCAGGGGGAGGATCTCCATGCCCGCGAGCAGATGGCCTATGCCCAGTTCCTGGCCGGCATGGCCTTCAACAACGCAAGCCTGGGCTATGTGCACGCCATGGCTCACCAGCTCGGCGGCTTCTACGACCTGCCCCACGGGGTGTGCAATGCGGTGCTGCTGCCCCATGTCCAGGCCTACAACGCCCGGGTGTGCGCCGGCCGGCTCAAGGATGTAGCCCGTCATATGGGGGTGGATGTGAGCGCCATGAGCGATGAGCAGGGTGCGACGGCAGCCATTGACGCCATCCGGCAACTGGCTCGCGACGTCAAGATCCCCGCCGGTCTGGAGCAGCTCGGGGTCAGGGCCGACGACCTCGACGTGCTGGCCACCAATGCGCTCAAGGATGCCTGTGGTCTCACCAACCCCAGGCAGGCGACTCACGCGGAGATCGTCGCCATCTTCCGCGCCGCCATGTAAGGGGGCAAGATCTGCCAGGGCCGCCACGCGGCCCTTTTTATTGGCTGATGGATCAATGGCTTTTTACTTCCGCACGGGGAGTGGGTATGATTTGCCGAGCTAAAAAGACTGTATGGATGATCTGAACCCGATATGCGGATGAAACACCTGATTGCCGCGGCCCTGACCGCCCTCACCCTGTCCGGTTGCAGCCTGGTCTATCGCATCGATATTCCCCAGGGCAACTATGTGGAACAAAAGCAGGTCGACAAGCTGCGCCAGGGCATGACCCGCGAACAGGTCGAGTTCGTGCTGGGTTCTCCCATGTTGCGCGACAGCTTTGACCCCAACACCTGGTACTACCTCTATGAGTTCCAGCCCGGTCGGGGCGACAAGGAGCGCAAGGAGCTGACCCTCAACTTCGTGGGTGACAGACTGGCCACCGTGACCGGTGATTTCCCTCTCCCTGCCGCCTTCACCACACCGCTCTAGATGACATGACATAACAAAACCGGCTTCTGCCGGTTTTGTTCTCTCTGGCCCCGGTGATGTCGCCGGGCCACACTCTGGATGCCTCATTGCCCCGAGGAGATCATCATGAGTCGATTCCTGATTGCCGGCGCCACTGGTCTGATTGGCAAAGCCTTGCTGCGCGAGCTGGGGACGGAGCACGACCTCCTCCTGCTCTGCCGCAAACCCGGCGATCCCGCTCCGGGACGCACCTGGCTGCCCACCTCGTTCGACGCGCTGGACAAATTGACGCTGCCCTCCCCTGTGGACATTGCCTTCTGCTGCCTTGGCACCACCCGCAAGGATGCCGGCTCGGCCGAGGCCTTTCGCCGGGTCGATCTCGACTATGTGCTGGCCTTTGCCGCGCTCGCCCGTCGCCACGGCTGCCGCCGCCTGCTGGTGGTCTCCAGTCTGGGCGCCAACCCGGGTTCCCCTGCCCTCTATCCCCGCACCAAAGGCGAGATGGAGCAGGCCCTGCTGGCCCAGGAGTGGCAGCGGCTTGTCATCCTGCGCCCGGCCATGCTGCTCGGCCATCGCGAACCTGCGCGCCGTTCGGAGCAGATCATCCAGGCCATCTATCCGCTGGTAAAGCCCCTGCTGCGCGGGTCGCTGCGCCGCTGGCGTGCCATCGAGGCCAGTCAGGTGGCGCACGCCATGGCGCGCCTTGCTATCCAGGAGAGCGGGATAGAGACGGTGGAAAACGAGCGCCTGCTCACCCTGTGATGCCCCGTGCCGGGCGAGACGATCACAAAGGGGCGCCACGGCGCCCCTTGTCACAGCCCATCACCCGTCAGGTGCCGGCATCGTCTCGCTTGCGGTGCACATCGGGTCGCCCGCCGGTGACCACATCGGCGCGCCCCTCTTCCTTGGCTTTCTCCGCCCGCTTCTTGCGCATCTCCTTGGGGTCGGCGATGAGAGGGCGGTAGATCTCGATGCGATCCCCCTCCTGCACCGACTCTGTGCCCTTCACCGGACGGCTGTAGATACCGAACTTGTTGACCGACAGGTCGATCTCCGGGTGCTTTTGCAGGATGCCGGACTGTTCGATGGCCGCCAGCACGCTGGTCTCGGGCGCGACCCGGATGCACAGCACCGTCTGCCGCTCGGGCAGGGCATAGGCCACTTCGATATTGAGGAGCTCAGACACCGTAAACCACCTTGGCACGATTGGAGAAGGCAAGCACCATGGAGCTCACCAGCTCGCGGAAGATCTGGCCAAAGGCCAGCTCAATGAGCTTGGAGGTGAACTCGAAGTCGAGATCAAACTCCACCTTGCAGGCATCCACGTCCAGGGGCGTGAAGGTCCACCATCCCGCAAGCTTGCTGAAAGGCCCCTCCACCAGCTCCATCTTGATGGTGCGATTGGCATCGAGCTGGTTGCGCGTGGTAAAGGTCTTGGCGATACCTGCCTTGGCCACATCGACCGAGGCCATCATGTAGTCTTCACCCGACTCGTGAACACGGCTGCCGACACAGCCAGGCAGGAACTCAGGATAGGCATCAACATCATTGACCAGCCGGAACATCTGTTCCGCGCTGAACATCACCAGGGCACTGCGAGTAATACGGGGCATGGGTTTTCCTCATCCAATCGGCCCGATTTTATCACCTTGTCAGCCAAAATCACCGCCGAAACTGTTCGCGGGTCACCAAGCAGGGCAATCGCACACTTTCCGGCCAGTGTGGCCTGCTCTCGCCCCGCCCTTCCCTCAAAATCGTCATCGAACTGCTCACAAAGCCGCCACTCGGAGCGCTGTGCGTTTTACAGCCGCCGCCACCCACGTATAATGCGCCTTCCTAAACATTGCCTAAGGCCCCCGTCATGAGCAAAAAGAACAGTAAAAACAAAGCCGGGTCCAGCACCATTGCACTCAACAGAACCGCCCGTCACGAGTACTTCATCGAAGAGCGCGTGGAAGCCGGCCTGTCCCTGCAAGGGTGGGAAGTGAAGTCCCTGCGGGCGGGCAAGGCCAACATCAGCGAAGCCTATGTCATCTTCATGCAGGGGGAAGCCTTCCTGTTCGGCTCCAGCTTCCTGCCGCTGAACGCCGCCTCCAGCCACGTGGTATGCGATCCGACCCGCACCCGCAAATTGCTGCTCAGTCGCCGTGAACTCGACAAGCTCGAGAGCCTGACCGCTCGTCAGGGCTACACCATAGTGCCGCTGGCCCTCTACTGGAAAGCGTGCTGGGTCAAGGTCGAGATCGGCCTGGTGAAAGGTAAGAAAGAGCACGACAAGCGGGAAGACACCAAGGCACGGGAATGGGACCGTGAGAAGGCCCGCATCATGAAGAACAAGCACCGCGGTTGATTGTGCGCCGCCGGCCCCCATGCGGCGACCAATAAACCAGCAATCGACCGGCCAAGGCCGGTCGATTGCCATCAACGCCTTGCCATGACAGGATTTTTGCGTACAATCCCTTTTGACAACTTGGGGCTGATTCTGGATTCGACAAGATTCACGAAACCCAAGGTGCATGCCGAGGTGCGGTAGGCCTCGTTAATAAACCGCAAAAAAATAGTCGCAAACGACGAAAACTACGCACTCGCAGCTTAATAACCTGCGCTGAGCCCTTCTCCCCTAGCTTGCCTGTGTCCTAGGGAAATGGAAGGTCATCCTTCACAGGATCGTGTGGAAGTCCTGCTCGGGGCGGAAGCATTAAAACCAATCGAGCTAGTCAATGCGTGGCGTGTCTCTCCGCAGCGTGTTGGCGAATGTAAAGAGTGACTAAGCATGTAGTACCGAGGATGTAGTAATTTTGGACGGGGGTTCAAATCCCCCCAGCTCCACCAATTTAACTAGGACACTGACAGGACAAACCCAGAAAAAACAGCCACTTAGCACAAACATAGCGACAGTGACTGGACCAAAACTGGAATCGAAATGATCCACTGGTGATCCAAGAGTAAGAAAGCCTGCAGAAATGCAGGCTTTTTTCTTTTCTGCCATCCAGGCATAGAAAAGCCCGCACAGTGGCGGGCCAATCCGAATCCTTCCGCGTCACACTGACGCGGTGGCTTCATCGCGAAGTTTTTTTAGAATGCGCGCGATCTTGCTTTCCTCCTCAGGCGCCAGGTCCAGCGTCTCAACAACCTCTTCCAGTTCGTTTAGTAGTGATTCCATCCGTTCTCCCCCTTGCTCTCCCAGTCTCTCGACTGTGAAACACTGTATACCTATACAGTAATCGCATGAATTTACCACTTTTTGCGGTCTCACGGGAGTACAATTTTGCCCTCCTACTCCTATCATCCTGTTTGCTAAAGAAAAATCCCGTTCTCTGTGACTCGTCATGCAACCGAACACTCCGTCGCTTCTGGTGGTGATGGCGTTGACTTCACTGTGCGTTCGACTTCATTTTTTAACCTACAATCTATATGACTCTTATGTGCCAAAACTGAGCATTTGCACCGTAGGAGTCCCAGATTTGAGACAGATAACAAAGCCATGATCTAGAGCACGGGTTGGCGCCAAACAAGGAACTCCCATGAAACGCTACTTGACGAGCTCTAGCCTTGCCTATGTTCATCGCACAAAGCAGAAAGTTCGCCTTCTACTGGCGGAACGGAAGCTGACGCAAACCCACATCAGCAAGATAACGACGATCCCAAGATCGAGCATTTCACGCTGGCTTTCCCCTCATCACGATGACTTCATGGGCTTGGCTGAGGCGGTGATGGTTTCGTCTGCGATCGGGGTTTCTGTCCAGGCGATCTTGGCAGAGCCTGATTGGAGTGTTTCTGATGATGAGCACATGAGCCTGATAAATCGGGCGGCGATGCTGCCAAAGCCTCACCTGGCATCAATGCTGAACTGCTATGCAGATATTCTGGGGATCAGGGTGGGGTAAAGGGAGGCATCAATGTGCCCCCCTGAAGAATCACTACCTTCCTTCTTCGTTGCCAGTTTTTGAATTGGTGGCGCCGTGAGTTTTGAGCTGATGGATGATACTGCTGATCCTGCTGCGGGAGTCGAGGTCGAGATCAAGCTGCTCAAGAAGGGATTCAAGTTCATTTACGAGAGTCAGGGGGTTCATGGCGAACTCCATTGTGCAAAGTTGCATGGGGTGACATCCCCAAGCACGCCTTGCTCACCTCTCAGGCAAGTACCTGTTTAATGAGGATGGCGTAGATATTCCATTCATACCTCCTTTGCAAAGACCTGAACTCGAATGAAACAACATCATATCAGGACGGCATGAAGGACATCTACCAGATCGAAATGAGAATATTCAGTGCAAATCCAACCAAAACTGCGAAGAACGTAAAAGCCATGAAGGTGTCCAGGTCATCGCGATTGGACTTACTGAAGCACCAACAACCGGCCGCAAAGGGTATCAGTGCCAGGGTGAAGCTGACACTGAACGCTTTCAGCGCCACCACCATCATTATCAGAGCAAACAGAATCCACATGGTCAGGGCCCTCTGCGATAAAGGCCCCAGATTACCCCTATCACAGAGGCTCAGCTAGGGCCGCTGTTCCCCCTTACTCCCAGTTCGACTTGTTCTTGTTGACTGCCTGATACACTAGGTCATTACGGCGGGCCAGCATCTCATCGATGCGCCGGCGCTTCTCTTCTGCGGTCAGTGTGCGGTCGCGCTGGATCAGCTCGATCTTGTTGCGCACCACCCGGACCTGCTGCTGAGTGCGGCTCAGGCTGCGGCGCGCCTTCAAGATCCCACCCTGCTCCTCCAGCAGCTCGCGGGCCTTATCTGTGAGCCCCTCACTGCGGTACTGGTCAACGGTGCGCTTGAGCTGGTTCACCTCGTTCAGCATTCGGTAGAACTCTTCCATGTGCTGAGTGGACTTTGCAGGGCCAGTGCCGCGATACACCGCTTTCACAAGCGGGATCTCGTCGGCGCGCCAGCTTGCTGACTCTCCTGGCCCGGCGGCCCGTATCAGACCGTCCGCTGCAGCCATCACATAGCTGCCCATGGTGCCGGTGTAACCGATAACCAGGTGCTCAAGCTGCTTCGGCGAGAAGCCAGTGAGCTCCCCCAGCTCGCGCATCAGCAAGCTGGTCTGCTCGTTGTAGCGTGCCTCCGCCTGGACGTTCAGGTCTTGCGGACCGTCGATGGGGCCACCTCGGAAGCTGTCATAGTTAAAGGCAGCCTCTACCATCGGCTTGACGAGCTGGGGGGTCGGGTTGAGGGCGAAGGTATCACCTATCGCCCTGGCCACCGCCTTACCGAACTGGGCCCCGGTGTCCTTGTCACCCAAGGCCCGGACCATGCGCTCGGGGATGGTACCGAACAGCACGCCAATCTCGAACGGCTTGGGGATCCGCCAATGGTGATCACCAAGCCAGAAGTGCCAGTTGGCGTCTTTATCCCAGTCCGGCAACCCTTCATAGCGCTCATCGTCCCAGTTGTGGGCCAATAGCGCTACGCTCGCTGCCGTGATCATGCCTGCGCGTTTGGCGATGGCTCGCGGGTTGTCTCGCAGCTCGCGGGTCAGCTTGCCAAGGCCCTGCACCCGGGCATTGAAGAACGGCAGCACCTGGGTCATGACCTGCATGGTGCGTGAGGCACCCAGCATGGAGAAATCCATCAGGTCCTTCGACTCGAACGCCGCCTGGGCGTGGCTCTTCCCGGCCTTGATGGCAGCGTCATATACAGCTTCACGGTTCCCGTTTTCAACCGCCTCACCCACCCTGCTGTATTTCTCCCATGCGTCTGCCACCACGCCCTTGGCATGCGCCGCATTGCGGATGATGCTCTTCTCGTAGCGGGCGATTTGCTCCGGGGTCATCCCCTTGCGTCGCAGCGACTTACGCACGGTATCGGCCATCGCCTCTGGGTCATTGCCATTCACGTAGCCGCCCAGGAAGGAGGCTCCGCTGAACATCACGTCAATGGTGCTGCCGTCCATGCGCCAGGTTTTCCTCACCCCCTTGATGGAATCAATCATCGGCTTGAAGCCATCCTTGCTGATGGCCCAGCTGGAGAGGGAGTCGCGCAGGAAGTTGCGCAGCATGAATTCGGGGGATGCCGTGACCCCAGCAGTCAGCAGGCGCTTGGCCTTGGCCGCCACATTGACCATGGCGCCGAACGGCTTGCGGTCGAAGAAGGTCATAGCGCGATAGAGGTCCGGATCCTCAACCCGGATCATGTAGTCCTCCCCCTCCAGTTTGACCATGATCCTGTCTTTGCCATTGGCAAGGGCCTGGTAATCCATCTTGTTTGGCTTCGGGATGACCTCGATGATGCCGGTGTCAGCCAGGTTCCAAACCGCCTTCTGGGCCGCCATGTTCTTCATGGAGGCGTCGATCAGCTTGGAGGTGGAGGTGAAGATGTTCTCGAGCAGGTCGTTGGTGTTGGCCTCGCCCCCCTTGAGCTTCTTGATGCCGGCGTTCTGGTTGGCAATGCCCCTCGGCTTGAAGGGAGCGATCACATCGCCATCGTCGGATTCACGGAAGAAGGGGATATACCACTCGCTTTCGAACTCCACCCGGGCCTCTTTGGTGAAGAGCCCAGCTTCTTGTGCCAGGTCCAGGGTGGCGGCATTGAGCCGATTCCAGCGCGCTTTGGCGTCAAGAAACTTGGCCTCTTTGCCTTTACCTTGAGCCTTGAGGGCAGCGATGTCCTGGGCGTCGAGAAGGTTCTCACGCCCTTGGGCCAGCAACAGCTCGGCCCGGTGGCCGGCCATCCAGCCCAGCCAGTTGTGCAGGTCAGCTCCCAGGTCGGCAAAGATTCCCAGCAGCGCATCCTTCTCGCCGGTGCCAGCCTTGCGCTGGATCACCCCATCCTTCCACTCCGGCAAACCGTAAAGCATGGTCGCCTGCATCGTAGAGGCTGCGCCAGTCGCCATCCGTGCAGCCACATAGCCGGAGTCAGCAGCATCGGTAATGCCGACAGCCTCCTCGGCGTACTTGATGGGGGCCAGCGCGTCGAGCACCTCGGTATTGGCTTTTTTGATGACGCGATCAACCCATGAGCTGACCACGCCTCGGTCAACTTGACGGAGCTTGTTCAGGTTGATTTTGGTCTTGTCGATGATGTCGGGCTTGGGGCCCAGATTGAGCTTTTGCAGCGCTTCGTCGGCCGCGGAATTTGTTTGACTGAACTTCAGACCATCAGGCGGGAGAGATCCATCGTCTCGAGCGCTTTCATATTCGCTTCGTGCCGACGTTTGCGGTCCTGCCGCAGCGACTCGATCTCGGACTTTGTCAGCATCCTTGGCACGAAGGAGGTATCGGCCTTCGGACTCGGTGAGAGAGTCAAAGCCGTATCCAAATCGGTTGTGCCACCACGCTTCAAGGCCTGTGCCGTCATACTGATCTCGGAGTTGCTCAAGGGTTGAGCTATCAATCGCAATTTTGGCGGAATATTGCTTTCCGGTCAACGCTGTCGCGGCAAGCACCTCCCCGCCACGGTTCTCGATGTATCCCTTCAAGTTCGCCAGGGTGCCGCCCTGGGTCAGTGTGTCATCCATGATGAGATAGGGTTTGTCGTTTCGGACTGGGCCATCAAATCCGGGCTGATTTGCCAGTCGGCCAAATCCGTCCTGCGCCGTTCGCCCAACCTTGGCGGACTGCATGATGTCTAGATCGACCTCAATGCCCAGAACCTTGCCCAAGATATCAGCCATGGCGCTGGGGATAGCATTGCGGCTCACAGCCTCCTCGGCATGCACTCCGAGGGCGATGGCCTGGCGAACACCAACAAGCGCCTTGAGCTTCCCTATAGCATCGGGAGAGAGCACATCACGGACCAGCCGCCGGGCGGCAGCATCATCGCCCCCTTTGGCCGCGGCATAGTCAGGATGACTGGTCGCATCTGCCAGGCGCCCATGCAAGATCACCTCGGGGAAATCCTTGCCCCAGGGAGAGCGCTCGGCGCTGAACCACAACCTCTCTCCTTCAGCTGAGCCAACCTCTGCATCTGCTTTTCTCAGCTTCTTACCCAACCCTTCGATAAGGGAACGGGTCTCAGCAGCAGTGATGCCATCCGGCACGAAGCCAACGGCGCGCAGCGCCCGTGTCACCCAGGCTACAACCCGATCCCAGCCACGGCCCCAGGCCCCCTGCTCCAATTCTGCGAGATGAGCCACCACTTCCTCGGCTTGGGTGCCGATGTCCTCATCGGCGTAATGGGTGTTCACCCAGTCCCACACCGGCTTCATGCTGGGGTCCTTCTGGGACTGGATTAGGCGGCTCATCAGCTTGGTGTATTCCCCGTCACCCAGGACGTTGGCCAGGCCATAGTGGGCCAGCACCTCATGGCGCAGGATCTCGCGCATCCGCTTGGGGTCCGAAATGGTGTCCGCAGCTACGTGTAGGGTGCCGGCATCGTCGTCAAACGCCGCTCTCCGGATAAGCCCCTCCTTGGCTTCCAGTTCCAGGGCCCCCTCAAGCTCCCCTTGGGTGGCGTGGATCTGCACCTTGATACCACTCGCCCCTCGGTACTGTTTGAACCAGCCACGGGAAACCAGCTCAGCCTCCTTGCGGGTCAAGTGCTTGATTGGCTTGTCGCCCTGGGCCATCGCCTGCTTGGAGAAACGAACAGAGTTCACGGTGCCAGCAACAGACTGAGCAGCAATCGAGGACCTCGTATCCCCTCCCTTCACCCAGCGCTTGAACGCATCCACTGGCATCGCCTTGATGGCACCCAGGCCTTGCCAGCCCTCCTCGTAATTGCCAAGGTAGCCAGCCCTGGCGGCCTGCTCGTCGGCGAATCCCATCATCACCTTGTGCTCGTCAAACTTTCCGGTTTTGGGGTCCACCTGGTCCACCACGTAGACCATCTCGCTTTCCGGCTTATCGCCGATGAACACATCGACATGATCGCCATCAGCCCCCTGGGTGCGCTTGATGTACCCATAGTCATGAGCCATGGTTGACTGCCACGGCCTGCCATCCTGATCGGTACCGGATCTGGTGGAGCCTTTGGGGTTCTCGAGCGCAATGTCCAACCCCTGCAGCGTGAGGTGACCCTTCTTGTAGTTCCCCGCCTCCTTCTGCGCCTCGGTGGGCTCCGGCGCAACCTCGGCGCGGGCCGCTTCAATCTGCCGCACCGGTTCACTGGTAACAGAGGTGGTGTGTTGTCGCACCTTCGCCACCGATGTCGTGGACACTACTAAGCCACCCTTACCCGGGATCGCCTTCACGCCTTTATCCTTGGCCCACTGCTTGATGATCGGCACTTCGCCTTTCAGGGTGATGGTGCCATCAGGGTTATCAATCATCTCCGACCAGGGTGTCGGCGCCGCCGCTGGCCCGGCAGTCGTGCGAGCTTGCTCAGGTTGCCCTCCTTCAGATACAGCAACCCCGGCAGGTGCCGGGGTTGTCAGTGCATTTTCCTCTCCTGGTTGGGTGACAGGTACAGGTACAAGAGAAGCACCATCTGCCGGATCTCCGGGTCCAGCTCGCTCCGCGAGTTCGGCAGGGGTTTGTCCAACACCTGTTGCAACCGGATCGCCTGCGCCAGGCTGATCACCTGGTCGCTCACTGCTGATTGCAGGTATCGGGGCAGATTGGTCATGGGTCACCTCGGATTGTTCGCTGGAAGGGATAACATCCCGGTAGCCGGTATCGACGGCCGGTGCGAGTTGTTGGGGCTGGCTGGGGGTGGGCTGTTCGGCCCTTACCTGCTCTATCTCGGCAATCTCTGCCACGCCGAAACCACCACCCTTGAGGGGAACCGGGGTTTCCTTGCCCTTGCGGCTGGCCATGGCAGCCTCTTTCTCACTGGCGAACGGCTTGCCTTTGCGGGTTATGCGAAGGGTCCTGAGCGGGCCAAAAATGGAGTCGGACTCCGCGCTGGCAGGCACATCATCTTTGATCGGCGTTGCATCCGGCTGGCGGTTATCGGCGCCGTAGACCACATCGCGGTGCGGGAGCTCGGAACCGACCTCGCGCCCCTCCCCCTCAATGACCGCCCCAGGAAGCGCGGTTCGGACTTGCTCCGCAACCGGCTCGGACGGGAGCAGCTCCCCCTCCTGTCCGCTCTGCCACCGGGTGCGCTCACCGCCTCGGAATTGCGGGCCAGGGCCTGCCTGTTGGTCATCATGATCCCCAGGAGCTGCCACAGCCTCCCCCGCGGGTTTGGCATTTGCATCGCCGGCGAAGATCACATCCTTGAGTGGCAGCGCCGGACGCTGCCCCTCTGCCGCCACCTGCAGGGCGCTCTTGTTGCCAGCGAAGGGGTCAACCCCGAGATCCCCAGCCTGGGCGAGCTCATAGAGGCTCTTGCCTTGGTCCCCAGCCTGCATCTGGGCCGTGACCAGATCCTGCACCGACCGACCGTATTCACCGGCCAAGGCTCGCTGAACGTCGCTATCCTGCGCCATCCCCTTGAAACGATCGGCGGTATCGTCTTGACGCAGATAGGCGGGAACATCACGCAGCTCGTCAAACTGGCTGCCACTGGGGCCGAGCGGGTTCAGATCTCCCTCGGCCTTTGTGGCAAAGAGCGCCTGCTCGCCGTCCTCCAGTGGAGCGGATGCAGAGACCGGATCCACTACCGTGCCAGCAGCGTCCTCCGTCACCGGCGCGACAGGCTCTGAAACCGGATCGGCCCCGCCCCCCTCCTCTGCGCTGGCATGCTTGCCGCCTCGTGCTCCACCGACAGCCCCCACCGCACCGCCAGTGCCCATACCGATCAGACCACCCTCGAGCGCGCTCGACACCACCCCCTTCATTGGGTCGATCTCGGCGGCGGCCACTTCGTTCAACGATTCGTTGATGGCGTACTGTTGGAAACCCTCTTCCAGGGTCTCACCAACCCCCTCACCTACCGCCCCCTTGCCTGCTCCTTTCAGCACACCACCTGCTGCTGCCTTGCCAGCGAGCATCTTGAACAACATGGCGTCGCCCATCATGGAGCCCATGGCGGCAGCTCCCCACACCTTGGCATCACTCATGGTGGCGCGGCTAGCCAAGTTGGCCGTTTCCTCCCGGGCCAGCCCCAGCTTTTCCTCATCAGAGAGATGGGAGGTCTGCTGATCCTGGTCGATGCGAGTGAACGCTTGGCGGAAGGTTTCGCTGGCCGCCAGCTCGTCAAAGCTCATGCCCAGCACGGTTTCGCGGGTGTTCACCCCGGCACTGCCCACCGATCCTGTCGCCCCAGTGGTCACAGCGGCGCCGGTGGCAATTTTGGATACTGCCTTGGCGGCGACCGCTTCGGCTACCTCCTGGGTCGCGCCACGCTTGACCATGGATGCAGTGACAGCGCGGCCGATAGAGGCTTTGGCGGCCACCCCAGTCACCCCGCCAGCGGCGAGCGTCGGCAGCAAAGAGCCCACGCCCTGCGCCATTTTCATCGCCCAGACATCGATATCCCCTGCGCCATCCCCCAGGGTCAGTCGGCCTTCTGGCGTTTCATCGACCAGTCGGCGTCCCAGTGCCTCCTTGGCGTCAGCACTCATCCCATCATTCAGAGATTCCGCCCCAGACGCGGCCAGATCACCTGCACCTGCGACCACATCCAGCACCGGGCTCAGCTTGTTGGCCATATTGGCACGAGCCTGTTCCAGGTAGTCGCCCCCCTGCTTCCCGGCATTCTCTTTGCCGAAGTTGCTTGCCTGCCGTGCCAGCTCACCAATGCCGCCCACCAGATCAAGTGCCCCAGCGCCCACCCCGCGGGCGACATCGCCCAGGCTGACATCAAGATCACGTTTGGCTAAAGGCTCGGCTGGCTGGGGTGGTGCAGCCGCTGCGGCAGACAGGCTGCTATCGAGCGTGCTCCAGAAGGGGTCATTACGAGTGTCAGATTGTCGCGGTTGTGGCAGGGCGTCACGCAGTCCAGGTTTGTCCATGGTGTCCTCGGATTTCGAGCAAAAGAAAAGCCCCGAGCGGCGAACCGTTCGGGGCTTTTGAGATGGGGCGATCAGCATGCAGACTGATCGACGATGGAGAGATGCTAACGCTGGTAGTCTCTCATGGCAATGAATATATAAAAAACGTTTTAAATCATATAGATAAGATGGCTAAAACCGATATGGATTATAAAATTTATGTTGACCATGGCGTCTATGTGATTTAGCCTTAGTGCAGTAAATTACTTTACCTAATCACTGCAAATACATGAGGCACAGCATGAACGCTCAACGTCGCGTTGTTAAGAGCCCCTTCACAAAAGAGGAGCGTGCTGGCGTGTTCATCCCGCGCGAGGAAGCTCGCGCAAAGCGCAACTACGACAAGTTCAAAAAGTAATCCTTGTCTTCTCCCGCCTCCCCCGTCTCAGTCCGCGTCATTGTAGATCCTGACATACAGTTCGACTCTGGCAGCCATCATAGGGCCGTCCAAGACGATGTTGTTGCTGAGTTCTGCGAGTATAAGCGGCTAAGCCTGACCATGAGCTATGACAACTTTGTTGCGAAGAATGAAGGTCTTCAAGCAAAAGAGCCGTCAATTCACAGTCAGTTTGGTCGTGATAGGGTGTTTGACCACCCGCAAGATCTTCTTCCCGGCATCATAGATGAGAACATAGCTCACGTTCACTATGATGGCGATGCCACTTGGTCACCAGACAAGCCGCAATGGAGCTGCACAAGCCATGAATCGGTCGTCTATTCAGCCTTCAGGGAAAGAGATGGGTTCTGTTTTGTTATTCATGACTTGCTGCTTGATCATGATGAAGACCCGGATTTTGACGCTCACAATCATTACTCCTACAAAGACTTGGAGTATTACGTGGCCAATGCTGAGTACCACAGAACAAATGAACAAAAAGGCAGCTGATATTAAGCTGCCTTTTTTTCATCATTTCCTTGCCTGGGCCAGGCTCATTGCCTGATAGGCGTTGGTCTCCGTGTCACGGAGTCGATTGGCCGTGACGGTAGCCTGCTCAGTCTGCCGCTGTTTGGCCGCCTGCTGGCGCCAAAGCTCAAAGGCCGTGTTCATCCTGGCCGGGGAGTCCAGCAGGCTGCTCAGCTTGCCATGCTGGTTGGCCTCCTTCACGAACTGCAGGCGCTCGGGATCGCCGCCAGTCCACTCCTTGATGGGGGCCTCCTGCCTGGGCGCTTCGGCAATGCGGGTCTTGCCGTAGGTGTCCGCCAGTGAGGCCTTGCTCCGCTCAAACTGGGCGTCCAGAGCCTCCTGTTGTAGGTCCTTATCCTCTGCATTGCTGGCAGATATGCGCGCCTTGTTCTGGCCGTGCTGCTTCTCCAGCTCGGTGACCGCCTTCTTGAATCCAGCGTCATCCGGACCAGCCGACAACCCCAGGGAAACCCGCAGTTGCTCGGCATTGCCAATCATGTGCTTGGCCAGTGCCGCCCGCTGGTAGGCTGGCTTCAAGAAGTCGTTGATGGGGATAACTTTGGGGTGATCATCGGGCGAAGAAGTGCGGTTGTTGGTGACCGGACGCACGGCCTTGCTGCCGTCGTCATAGGTGACTTCCACTCCCAATACCACACCACGCCCGTCCGGGGTGATCATGATGTTGTTCAACTGCTTGCCGGTGATGGTCTTGCCGCTTTCCGGATCGATGTCGCCCACGCCTTTGCTGACCTCATCCTGATAGAGGGTGCCGGCCGCCTTGATGAAGTCAGGGTTATTGACGGCAGCGTGCCCCTCGGGCGTAGTTGGATCCAGTTTTCCTTCCTGCGCCTGGCGCACCAGGTTGCCCGCATAGGTGACAAAAGTCTTGCCAGCCTCGGCGTAGTCCTGCTGCAGATAGCGCTCCGGATTGAATGAGCCTGCGCGCGGGTCGCGCACCACGCTCCAGAATTGCTGGCCCGGGTCTTTGCCTTCGGTCACAGCCTGCCAGCCAGACTGGATAATCGGCAGGTTCTCCTGCTGGAAAAGCTGCTTGTCCCGCAGTGTCTTTTGCCACTCATACTCCTGCTGCTGCCGAGCTTCCTGTGCCGCCGCTCGCCGCTCAGCAGCACCGGCTCGCGCCTCTGCAGATTTCACCTGACGCTCGGTGAGGGCGAACTGCCTGTCATACTTGGCATCAGCCAGCTTATCGCGCCCCTCGCGGTACACCAGCTCGTTCTGGTAGCGCTCATCCGCCACCTTCTGCCGGCCCTGTTCGTTCTGCCACATGGCATCACGCAGGCTCATGGCCTTATCCATCCGCTCATCTTCTTTCTGGCCCCGCTGGTAGCGGTCCATGGTGTTGAAGCCAGCCAGAAAACCTTCCGCCAATCCCGATACGCTCATCATGCCCCCTTAAAACAAGCTGTCTGCCAGAAACCCAACCCCAGCACCTGCCAGTGCGCCCAGAGGGCCACCGAGTGAACCTGCCATGCCCAACACGGCGCCCATCGATGCGCCAGTACCGATTGTGCTCAGGGTTTGCCCCTTGCGAGCGGTCTTGAGACTCTTATTGGTAGCCTCCATCTCCGACTCTCGGTTGGCTGCATCGCGCAAGCCCGCCAGACCTTGCTGGCGTGTCTGGCCGCCGATATCCAAAATGCCGTACCCCATCACACACCCCCTCCGGTTTTGATTGCCTCACGCAGCCCCGCATCCGCGCCGGTCAGGATCCCCATTTGTCGGGTCTGCTCCTGTTCACGAAGGCCGTTCTCGGTACCCGCCGTCATCAGCGCCATCCGCAGCCCCTGGCTGTTATCGTTGGCATTGCTACTGGTACCCAGCCCCATTCGCGCATTGCGGTTGGCCGTAGCCTGCCGAGCTGAGCGGAGCGCGTTGGCGTTGTTCTCATCCACCCGTCCCAGTTGCTCCCGCAGTAACTGGCCGTTAGTGGCCAACTCCATCAGCTCCTGCTGCTTGGGGTAGAAGCGTGTCTTCCAGTCCTGGTACTGCTCTCGGGTGATTTTGGCGTAAGTGTCTGCGGCGTAACCCATGGAACCCCCTTAGTAACCCTTGCCCTGCAGCACTGATGCAGTCGGGCTGATTTTCTTGATCTCCGTTGCCGCCGGCGCTTTCAGGCTGGCCAGCCCATACGAGGTGGCAGCTCCTGCCAGAGTCCCCACCAAGCCAGCTGTCGCCTGCTGGCTTTGGTAAGAGCTCTGTGCGTCACTGGTTGCCTTGCGCAAGCTGGTTGTGGCCACATCCCCCATACCAGCCATAGATTCAGCCTTCTGCCCCGCGCCAATACTCACAACATCCTTGAGCCCAGCCACATGCTTGTCCTGCTGGCTGGACTGCGCTCGGTTGGCGGTATCGGTCTGGCTCAATGCCTGGTCGGTTGCAAGACCTTCCATAGCCTCCTGGTACCTGCCGCTGGTTGGATCTACTCCACTGGCCGCCATGGAGTCAGCCAGCCCGGCGCGCGCCTCACCAAAGGATTGAGCAGTGCCAAGCGCTGCCGTGCCTGCCAGTTTGTCGTACTTCCCCTCACCGTTGAGGTCATCCACCTTCTCGATGAAATAGTCCTCGTACTGCTGCAGGTCGTTCTTGTAGAGCTCCCACTGTTCCATCGCTACACCGGCCGCAGCCCTCTGAGCCTCGGTCTCCTTGATTTCGTTCGAACCGCCCTTCCCCATCACCTACCCCTCACAGGTTGATCTGAAACACATAGAACCCGTCAGCATCATCCGGCTGACGAACCCATCCCATTCTTGGTGCGACCTTGAGCCACCCCATACGCGCCGAGTGGAAGCGCAGCCAGCGTGCCCCAATCAGACGCGCCAGACGCTTCACTTCCGGCAGGTGCCGCTCAGGCGCCCCGCCATCCCCCCACCCCGCCCAGACCAGGACACCGATCACGCCATCTTCTGCCTGTGGCTTAAGCACAAACCCGTCATCGCCACGCACAAACAAAAACGCCATCCGGTTTCGGATGGCGTCTTGTAGTTCGAGAGGGAGATTAGGACTCCCGGTATCCCTGGCGATGCGGTTCAAAGCAGCCCTCACCATAGACCCATCAGCCATAGGCTCTCCCCGATAAGGCGCTGGTTCTGGATAGATGACCCAGGATAGGCCACCACTTCGAAGGTAATGTTGACGGTCGCAGTCCCAGCGGGGATCACAAAAGCATCTTGGAAGGTCACACTCATTGGCGCTCTATTCGTACCCACAGGGAACGAGGCTGTGGACGTAGCCCTGGCTACTTCAGTGCCGTTGAGCTTGCACAACAATATAAGCCCTATCGTGCCGGCTCCGGAAACCTCTGCGAGACCTGTGAGTGGTTTGATACAGACCATGTTTCTGGCTCGCTTGTAACCTGCCAAAGAGAAGTTACCTGACGCCCTGATCATCCTTGTGATATCTCCCACAATCCGATCCGCTTCCAACGTCCCCAGCACCACGCAATCGGCAGCAATCGTGCAGTTGTTGATGGTCATGTTCTTCACATAACCGCCTTCTGCACGAAGTCGATTGGTATAGATGCTGCCGTCCGCATAGATCATCGTGTACCAGCCGAATCCCCAACTGGCATAAGGCCCGCCTTTACCGAACCCTGCTGCCCCACCAGACAGGAAGGCATTGCCCATATCGATGGAACCGCCCGAGATCGCAGGCGCCGACATGCTGACCCCCGCTTTGATGTAGTCCGCCGTGATTTTCTCGGACGTCAGGATCTGGATAGTGGCCTTGCGGATGATGGCTTCTGCAATGACCGCCTGACCATTGTCGATGGCAAACAGCGGCGCCATGGGCGTTGAGCTATTCGGGTTGAATACGAACACCTGAGAGGCAGAGATAGCCACCTGGCTCGTGCCATCAGACTTGGCAATCAACCCGATCCCCGAAGAGATCTGACCGGCATTGGCTTTCGCTGTCCACATGGCCTGTGCACCATTTTGCAAGTCGGCAATGGCTTGGCTCTGGAGTTGAACGGCTGCGGCGTTGGCGGCGATCCGTGGGTCGTCAGTGGCGACCCAGGCCGTACCACTGTAACGGTACGGCCTGTTGTTGTTGGCAGTATCGAACCACAAGTCGCCAGTCCCCATGCCGGAGCTGGGTGCCGTGGCTTGAAAGTGGGTTTTATTCTTGCTGCCGGCCACCGCCGACACGGTGTCGATCTGGCTGCTCATTGCACTGATTGCATTCGCTCTGGCCTCTGACTCGGCAGTGATTTGGCTTGAGAGCTGTTGGTCTGCGGCCTGAAATTCAGTAGTGATTTGCTGGATCTGGTTTGCCGTTGACTCGGTCGCGTTCGCAGCAGTCCTGGCAACTTCTGCAATACTCGCCTCGAGAGCGCGGTCTGCTGCGTTGAAGCTGGTTTCGTTTACCGTAATGCGCTGAGATAACGCCTCCGTTTCCGAGGCCCGCACCGTCTGCTCGCTGAGGATTTGCCCACGAAGGTCAGCAGACTCCGCCTGGAAGGTCGCTCCCAACTGCTCGATCGTGGTGGCCATGGCCTCCTGCTGACCGCTCAGCACTTTCTGCTCTCGCCGGATTTCACCGGTTGCTTGGCGCTGTCGGTTCGCTTCGGTGGCAGCCCCCAGTGTCCCCACAATTTCGGCTTCAGCAGCAAGATCAACGCTGGCACTCAGGTTCTCGAATTTGCTCGCCAGTGATTGCCCGTCACTTGTCACCACCTGCTGCAACTCGCTGATTGCCGCCTCATGCCCACCAGTAAGCGCCTCCAGAGCAGTGAGACGCTGAGCCTGCGCTCCATTCTCATTGGCAACCGCTTGGGACAGCTCAGTAATGGAGGCCGAAAGGGCCGCATCCGCCTGCTGCAGCTCTGCTTTCATCAGATCGATTCTGCGAGCGTTGGCTTCGGTGGCTGAGGTGTTGGCCTCGAGCTGGTGCTCAGCCAGCGCCAAGCGAAGGCCTTGGGCATCGAGTTCAGACTTCCCTGCTTTCTGGGAAAGGGTGGCATTGGTCGCATCCAGGGTCTGGCCGACTTGCGTCACCCGGGTACCGAGCTGGTCCATTTCTGACTTAGTGGCAGTCTGGGCCAAGGCGCCGTTGATACCATCGATCCGCTGTTCGACGTTGGTGATTCGCTCAAACTCAGCGCCAATCTCCGCTCTGGTTACGCATGTTTCAACAATGGCCTCCACAGCATCGAGGTGCTGGCTCACTGTCGAAATCTGAGCGCCCAACTCGGAGCGAACCGCATTGATGGCCTCCATCGTGATCTCCCCGGTGCCGGGGTCAACGCTGAACACGGCGTCACGGAAGCTCTCAAAATCGAGATTGTACTTCTCAATTTTCTTGCGAAGTTGCTCTTGAATGAGCGTGACATTGATGTAGTTGTCACCGAGCTGTGCTTGTGCGGAATTGAGCAGGTCATTCACCTGCTTTTCTCTGGCGTCCAGCTGAGCCAAGTTGGCCTTGGTCTCGTTGATAATCGCTGTGAGCTGGGGAACATCCTGGATCGGTTTCAGGAGCTCTTGGGCAAGATGGCTACCCTCAATCTTCCCCTGCAACTCATCCAGAATGTCCTGCACATCCCGACTGGTTTCGGCTACAACACCATTCACACCCTGGAATGGCCCCTTGTCATCAGCGCCATTGACGAAGCGCACCCAGTAATAAAACTTGGCCCCTTTCCCTATCGCATCCGAAAAGAGATTGGCGGAAGTCGTGCCCACCAGAACGGCATCGGACTGATTGTTCACCTCTGCTCGCCAGATCTCGGCATGAGCATGCCCTCGATACTTCGGCGGATCCCATTCCACTAATACCGTGTGAAACGCGCCATTCGCGATCACATTGACCGGAGCGTGGGGAAACTCCATCTGACCAGGCGGGAAAAGCTCCGGGTTCTTGCCCGGGACAAACACACCGCCAGCCCCCTGGCGCAGGGTGGACAATCCCAGAGCTGCCAGTTCCCGATAGGTGACCGCCTTATCCAGGCGATCCCCACGCTGGCCCGTCAGCAGCTCTACGTTTTCTGATGTGGCGGCCTGATCCCGGCCAGCACGATATGCAGGCTTCCTCGACATCAGTTCACCATCTCCATCATGCTGCTCGCCAAAGTGATGCGGCTCACCAACGAGGTTCCGAAGACCTCTACCTGCCAGCGTCGGCCGCGAACTGGTGGCAACCGAAATGCCCCTGCGACCAAGTTTCCAGGGGGGAGATCCATCACGATCTCTGCGTCCACAAATAGCCGGATCCCGACCAGGTCGATCTCGTCTGCCAGCACACGACAGCAACTGAATGAGGTACCTTCTGGCACCATGAAGAGCTTCGACCGCCAGATAAACTGACCATTGCTGGCGTTACCTCCCCGCCAGATGTGCAGGTGACGCCCCTTGGTTACGAAAAGAGAATCACTCTCCATATCGGATACAGCCGCATCCCACCGATTCGTCAGCTCTCGAAGGTCGCCGCTTTTCGGATCAAAAATCAGTCCATGGGTATCCGTCATGGCCACATACTTGCCTTCGTGGTGCCATGCCCGCATGGTCTCAGGTTTCATGGCGCGCCACTGATTCCGAGTGATGATCTGTTCGGTCACCACCTGACCGCCATTTGCGCCAATGCCTACCAGCCCATCTGGGGAGGCATAGAGCACCACCCCATCCATCGCCACCATCGAGCGCGCGCTGATACACGCTTGCGGCAGTTGGCTCAGCTTCTGGGTGGTCACGGATGCCGGGCTGACCCCCTGTGCCAGATACGGGTACCCCTTGGTGCCGATGACCAGAGTGGTGTCGATGGCTGCGATCGCAACGATGTCATGCTCAGTTGTGAGGCGGTACTTCTCTGGCCAGGCATAGGGTAAGTAGGGTTCGCACAAATAGAGAGAGTTGCCCGCAATGCCGGCGCACATGCCGTTCGCCATCTGGCATAACCCACGCAGCGAAGCAGGCGGAGGCGTGTAGCCATAGGTCTCCAGAACCGGACCAAGCTGCGCGTCTGCACGGTTATCAGCAAAAGCCGCCTGCGCGATCGGCAACTCTGCAACCAGCAGATAATCGGCCAGCCCGCCACCTGATACTGAGCGATAAATACGGCGCTTCGTAATGTTGCTGTCTTGGGACTGCGGCGCAGAAAGCACGAGGTTGACGGTCGAGCCGGGAATAGGGATGGTGACCTTACCACTTACCGGGCCTGGTGCCCCCTCCTCCCCCATGGCGGTCACATAGGTGTCCACGTAGTAGCGGGTTTCATCATCAGTGAGATCGTCATCTGTCCCACCCATCGGTGGAGTAACTGCCCCTATCCCGACAGGCACGCCCGGTGCCGGCACGCCAAGGCGATACCATGCTGTCGGCTTGTTTGCGCCGCCAGTGGCGATTTGGGCATGGGTCACCTTGGGGTATTCACCATCCGTGTAATAAACCCGGCCATAGGGATCCTGGGCGATCGGAGAGCGGATGGCCTCCACAACCTTGTTCCAGGCAAACCAGTGCTGGCCATATCGAAAAATCGTGCTGGGCACGACAGGCAATTCGGTGCCTGCGCTGATGTCGTCTTCAAGCGGGGATATGACCCCATGGTCAAAATGACAGTCACGCGCAATGACCGCGACCTCATCAGACAGAAGGTGTGGCTCCACGCGCGGCATAGTCCCTCGCATGGTGACGATATCGAGTACGGGCATGGGGATCTCAGAGAAGCAGAAACGAAAAAGCCCCGCTCGAGAGAGCAGGGCCATGATGGGGGAATCGTAACGCTGGGAGCGTCACGAGGCAAGGTTCACATATCGAAGGGCCCTACGCCCAGACATACTGAGGTGTTTCAACAACGACCGTCACCGGTGCCAGGGCTGCGGCCAACACAGGATCCTGGGTGCGCACGTTGGCGTGATAGCCGGGAACGGCATCCCGCACCTCAATCTCGATACCATCGACGGTCTGCATCGTGCCAGTGGGGCGAGTGACCATGCCTGGCGGCAGCAGTTGCAGCGAGGCGGTAGGGTGATATAGGGTGCCGGTTTCGCTGTCTTTGATAAAACCAGCAACCAGCAGAGATCTGGTCATGGCGGCCTTGTCGGCCGCCTTGAGGTTGAGGTCGATATAGTCTGTCATGCGATGGCCTTGAGCTGAGCATCAGTAAGAGTTCTATGCCAGATACGAAGATTTCGAACATGGCCAAACAGTGGGAATGATCCGGCATCACCAAATGCCCCTACCCTGATCGTGTTCGGCAAGGGGGCAACTGTTGCTGTAGCGGATGACACACTCGTCACGCTGGAATTCACCCGCATTTTTAACAGCCCGCCCCCCTCAGAAACGGCGACGATCCCTTTGCTGTCCTTCACATTAAAACTCTTCAAGATCGCGGTGACGTAACCGGCCTGCCCAAACGCGCCACAATGCGTTGAAAAGCCGTAATCAGCATCAGCGCTTGCATACTTTCCGCGAATAACCGCCATCCTGGCTTTATTCTCCTGCTCCATTGAAACCACACAACCGCTCTCCATCAGAACAGATACGCTGCCACGAAGCGTATCGAATTCAGCCGATATCGAGAACCCGATGGGGGTCATATTCCCAAGGGCAGGAATACTCACGACATCTGCACTACGTGTTACAGCCGTCCCGTTTGTAGGAATGTATGAGCTGGCAAACGGCAGTGGCTCAACTTGGCAATCGCCAATTACCAAAAACTTGCCAATGGTTTGCCCTGGTGAGTTGGAACCCGTTGCACCAAAGTAAACCCATGGAACAGAGCCTGACGTAAATCGAGTGGTGGTAACCGTGTAACAGTTCCACTGTCCGAATTTTTTACATGTAACAGAATCAGAATCCGTATCTAAATTAAAGTTGACGATATCAAGGTTAGCCCCTGCGGTATGATCGCGAACAAGCAGGATCCCGGACCTGACACTTGAGGACTGATGTATTTTAATGCTGAACGTCAGCGACGTTGACGAGGCGGGCTGGCAAATAAACGTCAACCTAAGCCCTGCATCTGCTGTTATTGTATATTTTGCCGCATTGATGGCGCCCAGTGTGTCATTAAGCGATTCACCAGTAGCTCCAACTACACTGCCAAGGTGCAGCGGTTGACTGCGTAAATTCGTGCTGGTCCCCTCAATCAACAAGCCCTCTTTTTCAAAACGTGGTTCGTTCACCCCCGCAGTTTTCAGAGCCCCATCTTTCCCGATATAGGTGGCGGTGGTACTGCGTGAGAAATTGACCATCTTCGCCACGACATCATCCCCCACCGTCACCTCGCGACCGTAGCCGGTGATAAGCCGCAGGCTGTCAGATAAGGGGGCCCACACATCAGGCAAGGACGTCGCGGCCGCGACGACCGCATTACCAGCCGAGGCTGCACTGGCGGCCGAGTTGGCGGCCTCAGCCTTGGCGCGGTCTGCTTCTGTTTTGGCCTGCGCCACCACACCGTTGCCAGCGTTCATCACTTTGTCCCAGGTTGGCACTGTAAGCTTCGACCCGTCAGGAGCGGTGAGCGTCACATCGCCGGTGCCGGTCAGTAGCTGCTGCCAGCCATCCATCTGAAGCTGGTGATAGGCAACAAGGGCCGATAGCTCTCGACTAAAGGCAGGAATCGCACCGGTGCGAGTGATGTCGATGGAGTAGGCCATCCCTGTGGCTGTTACGCCGCTATAGGCAGTGACCAGATAGAGGACGGTATCGCTCTCTACATAATCGAGCTCATAGGGTTTACCGTCCGGCCCCCATACCAGGTGTCCTTTATCTGGCTTAGAGACACCGCTCTTCCAGGTAGTGCCTGTGCCGACTACCTTTTTGCTGCCACCGGTGACAGCGATAGTGCCGGCGCGATACCACAAACCAGCCATATATAGCCTCCTTACTGTCCGGTGACTCGGTTAAAGCTGGCCTGCTGGCGTGCCTCCATGCTCGCGTCAGCTTGGGTTTTCTCCCCGAGCTGTTGCAAGAAGGCGTTGTAGTGACCAGCAGCCCGATTGGAGTTGGCCGAATACTCTGCATCCTTGGAGAAGCAGCGGTAGAGCATAAAGTCGATGATCGGGTTTATGTAGATGTCGTCCAGGTCAGCCAGCGCCGGGCTCTGAGCACTCTCCACCTCGGCCAACGCCTTGGACTGGGGGGCAACCGAATAGATCACATCCACTTTCACCGCCGCGGCCGGGCCTGGATGCAGATAGAAGGTCTTCGGATCCCGCTCCTCGTAGGTGTAGTTGTCCACCGTGGTCGCGGTGTTGCTGGAGTGCCAGTCGGGGTAGCTGTCATCCAGTGCCTTGCGCACCACGTAGCGGATCACCTTGCCGTTGGCATTCCGCAGCACTTCAATGAGGCGAAGAGCGTCGGCTGGCAGAGTCTGCTTGGTACCGGCCGCACAGGTGAACTCGGTGTTCTTGGTGTGTGCGTCAGGGCGCACCAGCACGATCGCCTTGGTCGCGTCGTTGTAGTAGTCCAGCAGCTCCTGCTTGGGCCAGCGGGTAAAAGTAGGATCGACAAGCAAGGTGTTTACCCGCTTGAGGATGGTTGCAACGGTCACGGTAGCCATGATGTGTCCTTGGGATCAGAAAAAGCAGTGCTTGCGGGGCGGGTTGTAGAACTCGACTTGAGTCGGGGCGCTATGCTGCTTGCGGAACCGCCCGGCACGACGCCATCCCTCGACAAACTCGGAACGGTGGTAGCTGGCGCGCTTGGGGTCAGACCAAGGGCGATCAGGCTGGGCATAGAGCAACGCGGCAACACCATGAGCGATGGCCTCGGCGTGCTCGTGGTAAAGCTGCGCGGGGAGCTCCTTGGCGCCTTTTACCGGGGTGGCCACATACCAGATCCGCACGTTGCTGAGATCTGTCAGGATGCTCAGCTCATTGGCAGAGATGGCGAAGTAGTCACGCCCAGAATCCAGGGGTACGCCCCCCGCATCAGTGAGGTGCAGCACATTACAGGAGGTAACCCCGTCCACATTGCACACCACCTCCAGGCTGCCGGCTGACGCGCTGGGCAGCAGGCGATCGAGGGTGATCAGCTCAGACTCACGGCAGAAGGTGACAGCCGCCTCGGTAACGGCCTCCTCCAGCAGCATCTCGAGCGGGCCGGTGATGTGCATCCTGACGGTGGGCAGGAACTGCTCGCGGGGCACCATCTGCATGCTATTCCCCCTGCTTTGCCAGCTTGGCTTTCAGGGCATCACGCACGCGCACCCGGTATTCTGGCACCTTCTCTTGCGGGCCTTGCGGCTCGATATCCAGTTCTTCCCCCTCCACCAGGGTGGCCAGTTGGGCAGAGGTCATCTTGGCCAGATCGCGCTCACCGACCACCATGCTCTGCTCTTCCGCCAGGCGGGCTGCTTCAGCGGCGAGGCGCTCCAGCTCCTGGGCTTCCATCTCGGCGGCAGTCTCCTGACGCGCCAGCTCGCCAGCCAGTGCCTCATGGCGGATCCAGACGGTCGGGAACTCCAGCAGTTGCATGGCGATGTGACTCTCCACATCCACCGCGGTATGGCGCGGGAACACCAGGCGGCTGCCGGTGACGGTATCCTTCTTGCTCGGCTTGTCGCCGATGTAAACCACGGCAATCTTGTCGCTCATGGCGATGACTCCTATTCAGAAACGAAAAAGCCCGGCACGGGGCCGGGCGGACAGTGATCGGCAGCCTTACAGGTTGCCGACTACCTCGTATTGCAGTTTGAGCTTGACCGTGCCCGTTGCCGTGCCGCCACCAACCGTGAGGGTGAGTTCCTGATCGGGTTCGGTCATCAGGTCATCGACCGGGTAATACTTTGCCACCGCCCCCACCGTACTCTCGGCGTTGATGATGGTGGTCGTGCCGATCTTGGCTGTGATGGTGGTACTCGCGCCCAGCGCAGTGCTGAACATCGTCACACCCACCACTTTCAGGTTGGGCTCCACCTTGTCGCCGTATGCGACAACATCGCCAGCGGGTACGGCAGCCAGCTTGGCCACCAGGGTCGGGGAGATAGAGAGGTTGCCGAACGCGCCGACAAACCAGCGGTACGCTCGGGCGAGCAGGGTAGTCTTGGCCATGATATGGCTCCTTGTCTGGTCAGATAGTGATGTCATGGGGCCGTGAAGCCCCATGGGTCAGCGGCTTAGCGGGCGATGGCGCTCACCGCGGTATCCAGCACCATGCAGCCATGGTCCTGAATGTTGCCGTTGCGCTGCTTGAAGCGGATCTTCTGCAGACCGGACACCCAGCTGATGGAGATCTCGGTGCTGTTGCCGTGGTCGGTCTTCTCTTCGTGCATGCCGAAAGAGCCGCCCTGCTCGCCAGAGCCAAAGGCATTGGCCAGCGCCTGGCCACCCAGCAGCACGGCACGGTCGATCAGGGTGCCCGCAACCTTGTCCACTTCCGCCCCGGTCGCGGAGTTGGCCGCACACACCTTGACAATGCTGCCCTGGTTGAAGCGGATCGGCATGCCCTTGTAGGGCTTGACCAGGATGCCGCGCCACATGGCGCCTTCCCCGCGGAAGATGGGGTGGTTCCAGCCTTTGGCTCGCTCCGCCACCGCCGCCAGCATGGCGTTCCAGTCCTTGCCTGAGCTGGAGGTGTAGAAGTCGTGCCACTGGCGCGGGGTGACGTAGAGCACATAGAGCGGCTCGCCACCGGACGGGTCCGCCACCATGCGGATCGGCTGGATGGGGTTGGCCATCTCGGACAGATAGAGCGCCATGTTGTCCACGCAGCCGAGATTGAAGCGATCCGCTGCATCGAGGGCTTCGAAGCTGGTCGCATCACCACCGAAGAAGTGGCGCTCGTAGGTCGGTGCGGTCAGCTCGTTGATCATGATGTCGGCAAACTCGGGGTCATCCGCCAGCGGCAGGATGATATCGGTTGCAGAGTAATCCCCGCGAGCACCGGCCAGCTGAGCAAAGCCGCGCTGGTCAACCAGGCGGCCGTAGTAGCCATCACCCAGCAGCACGCGAGCTGTCTTGATCAGGTCGTGCTTGGTGCGCTTCTGGCTCATCTTGCCGCCTGCGTCCACACCATGGCGGGTCTGGTTGATCTTCAGCGAGAAGTCCGCGAAGGACATGCTCTCGAGACGCCCCGCCAGCTTCTTGTCACCCATGGTCGGGCGGCCAGACAGTTGGTGGAACAGCTGCATGTCAACTGCATCCCCGGCGCCTTTTCCGAGATCGGTGATACGCACCACCGGGGCACCGGCGCTGGTCTGCTTGCCGCCGTTGACCTTGGCGCCCTTGGGGGCCTCTTCGGTCAGCATGTTCACCAGCGAGTGAGAACGGTTGGCCGCCGTGAAGAGTGCGGCCTGCAAAATCTTGTTGGCTTGCGCCGAGGTGACTTGGGTCATGGTCCTCTCCTACATGAAAACAAAAACCCCGACACAGTGGTCGGGGTTGGCTTATTGAAATGGGTGGTGGGTTAGTACCCGGCCTGCTCCAGCAGCGCATCCATTTGGGCGTCTGTCATGGCGCCCATCTCGCCGATAAGTTCGGTCTGAGACATGGCGCCAAAGCGCTCCACTCCAGTGGGGGCGGCATGATGGGTCTGGCCGAGTGCCGAAGGGCTGGACGGGATGAAATCGGCAGGCTTATCCGCCTCCTTGCCGGGTGCCTTGGTGGGAGGGGTAACCTCGTCACCAAAGGCCAGCTTGGTGCGGCGTGCCGCCTCTGCAAATCGCTCATCCAGCGACTTGCCTTGCCACGCGGGGTCAGCCTGGAGCTTCTCATCGACGATGATGGCGAAGTCGAATCGGTCCGGGTCTTTCTCCCGCCAGCTCATCAGGTCAGGTACCGCCTGCAGTGCGGCCTGAACCGGATTAATGGCGAGGTGAACCGGCCGCGGTGCAGCCTGCTGCTCCAGCCTTTGGAGCTTGCTGGCAATGGCTGCGATGGACTTGCCCAGATCCGGGTAGTCCTGTGCCAGTTGTGCCAGCTCCTCTTGGCTGATGTCGTCAGGGTCAACATCGGGGTTGATCCCGTGCTTCTCCATCAGCGCCTGCAGCTTGTCCCGCTCGGCTTGGGCCTGCTGCGACTGAGCCAGTTGCTCACGCAGTTGCTTGGCTTCATTGCGCGCCTGCTCCAGCACTTCATACGGGATGGTGTGTTGACCGCTCTTGGCCAGGATCACCTTCTCAGGCTCCGCGGCCCCTTCACCGCCCTGCTCGGTGCTGGCTTGTTCGTTACCGGCTGCCACCTCGCCCGCCGACGGCGCGGGTTGTACGTCCGTTTGCTTGGTGCCAGTGCCATCATCCAGCTCGCTATCGGGCTCACGCTCGTTCGCTTCCAGCATGGCTTCCAGTTCGTCCAGGCTTTCAGTTCCGGTCAGGTTGTCGATGCTCGTATCCATGGTTGTCCTCGTGGGTTTTCAGTGGGTGGTATCGCTGCCCAAGCGGGGGAAAGCTCTCAGTGAAAGCCCTCCCCGGCTGGAGCTGGGCACAAAAAAACCCGCACAAGGCGGGTTCATTCATCGTCGCATTCGAGCTCTGGCGCAGCACGGCACTGGGCTCAGAAATGAAAAAGGCCCAATCTCGAGAGACTGGGCCATGTTGGGGAAATCGTAACGCTGGGCGGTGAGGAAAGCAACTATCAGAGCGCGATGGCGTCGATCTGCTGCTGGATGGTGTCCAACAGCTGTGCCTGCAGCACGGCCTGCTCCCCCTGGATGCTCTGCTGCTCGGCGGCGAGCCGTTCCATCTCCTGCAGCGTCTTGCCGGTCTGGGCCTGCTTGAGGGCATCCTCGAACCGGATGGAGTCGGTCAGCTTGGCGATGCGCTGGGCCTCTGCCTGCCACTTGGCTGCCTTGCCCTCCAGCTCTGCCAGCTTGGCCTGCATCTCGCGCATGGCCAGCTCCTGCTGCATCTGGGCCTGTTGAGCCTGCTGCTCGGCGGCCGCGCGCTCCTCGTCGCTCATCTCGTCCGGGTCTTTTGGGATGTTCAGGGCATTGCGGATCCGCTCCACGAACTCTGCCTTGCGCGGGACATCCATCAGCTCGACCAGCAGGTCAAAGCAAGCACCTGCCGCCGCGGGCGGAAGTTGGGACATGGCCTGGGTCATCCGCTCGGCCAGTTGTTGCTTGTAGGCGGCAGTCTGCTGGATCGGCGCCAGTGCGATATGTGCCCGCAGCCGGGTCACATCATTGGTGAGTTTGCCATCCTCCTGCTCCACATTGACCACTACAGCCTTGCGGCGGCGGGGGTCTTCCCGGTTCACGGTCACCTTGTAGTTGCGCTTGTTGGCCATGTCTTCCAGCAGGTACGCCAGCGCCAACTGCCCCACTTGCTGGCAGCCCATCCGGTAGTTGTCGTTGATCTCGGAAAGCGTGGTTGCCCCCTGCTCCACCAGGTTGCTGATCGCCACGCCGGACTGCCCGGTGGAGCCCTGCCCCAGGAAAGCGGCATAAACCCCCATGGTGTCCTGGATCAGCTTCACCGAGTCCTGCATCACCTGAAACTGTTGGGCCGCCACGTTGAAGTCCTGCTCCACTTTGAAGGCATCGCTCACGCTGGTCTTGTTGGCGCGATCCGGGTTGAGCTCGATGTAGCCATCAGGGCGCTCGACCTGCTCCAGCACCTGACTCTGGCTCATGTTGGTAGCGTCCTTGTCCATGATGACGCGCTTGGCCTGCAGCAGGAACGTCAGCTTGATGCGCCGCAGGTTCACCTCGTCCTGCGCCGGCATGGCTCGAACAATCAACCCATAGGGCTCACCGGTGCGGTCTTTGCGGTACCCCCAGAACGGCACCAGCGGATACATGTTGTGGGGCGCAGAGCAGGGTCGATCAACCAGATGATGGGGGCCGACGAACCAGGACTCCCGGATCACGGCCACCGGGCAGCGCTCCAGCTTGGCGCGCCCCATGGCCACAGAAGCCAGGTGCAGTTGATTGGCCTTGTCGTACTCCAGTGCCCGACCGGAGTCCAGCATCAGCACCTGACGCATGGTGTAGGTGCGGTAGTAGACCACCTGCAGAAGCACCCGATCCCGCTCCCGGCTGCACCACTCGATCTCCTTGCCGCTGAACTGGCTCCACTCGTCATAGGCGCTGACCAGATTGGGGTCCAGCCCCTCGATGGAGGTCAGGCTCACGACCCCCTCCCAGTCGTTGACGCCCCACTGCAGCACCTGTGCCTTGCTCGGGAACATGGTCTTGGCCTCATCCAGATCAACCCAGCGGCGTCGCATCAGCCAGCGGCAGTCGCTCAGGTCAGGCTCCCGGCTGTGCCAGTCCCAATAGACCTCGTCGCGGTGGACGTTGCTGAACTTGTATCGTGGGCCGAACGGGTCATCACGGCGACACACCTCAACCCAGCCCAGGCCGGTCTTGATTTGGCCGCCGTAGGCCTCGCCCCGGGCGCGGTCCAGTCCGCCAAGGCGGCACATATCGGCGTATTCGGCGTTGACGGCCTCGGCCAGTTGCTCCAGCTCGTCGTCGTGGTCATCGGCGATCACCATCAGATCGGTGCGGCTCTTGGCCTCCATACCTAGCACGCCGTCAATGGTCGGCGCGATCAGGTTGTGAATGGTGATGGGCTGGCCCCGTGCCTTGAGCACACTCACCACCTCGGGAGGCAGTTGATCGCCGTCGTAGTAGGCGCACGCCCGATTGGCAAGGCTTCGCCAGTCCGGCTGGCCATTGATATCGCTCATCAGTTTGAGCAGGCGCGGGGTATCGAGGCCGCCTTTTTCAGGGGCCTTGGGTTGGGCGTTGATCATCAGTTGGCCATCCAGTGCTTGGGTTTGCGGAAGGATTCAGGTTTGACGATGCGGGCCGGCATCCGGGCACGCATCTCTTGGGCAATCATGTAGCTCATGAGCTGGTCATCAAAACAGCCGTCCTGGGCGTTCATGCTGCCGCTCTTGTCGTAGACGTAGGTGGTGGCTTCGGAA
This sequence comes from Aeromonas sp. R2-1, assembly GCF_040908425.1. Classification (NCBI taxonomy): domain Bacteria; kingdom Pseudomonadati; phylum Pseudomonadota; class Gammaproteobacteria; order Aeromonadales; family Aeromonadaceae; genus Aeromonas; species Aeromonas sp. R2-1. Next base: position 9,883 of record NZ_JBFODR010000048.1, on the reverse strand, counting down.
ATGGTACCGATCCAGCGGATCCCGGACTGCCCGGCACGCAGCAGGGCCTTGAGGCCATCAACCAGGATCGGCTTGGACTGTCGAGTGGTGAGCCAGCCGAGGCGCGGGGTCTCGTCGTCGCGGTCCCGGTCGATGTGCTCCTGGGTGTAGATGCGTCGGGTCGGGTAGATTTCACGGAGCTTGAGCAGCACAGCGTGGCCGTGGTTGTTGCGCTCAGGGCCGATGTAGGCCGGGCCATGCTCTGCGGTGCCGTAGAACCTGCCAACGTGGGCAAGCAGTTGGGCAAACAGCCCCGGGTCGAGATGCCCGAACCAGTGGGCCACCTGCCGGCCGTCGCTCTTGGCCGTGACATCCAGGCTTGAACGGTCGCCGTGCTCCAGCCCTTCCGCCACGTCGGCGCCGATGGCGTAATCCTCGTCGGGGTCTGGCAGCTCCCAGACCAGCAGCATGTTCTCGAGCGAGCGCTGCCCCTGCTCGTCCAGCTTCTCCGGCTTGCGAGCCTTCTCGCGCTTTCCGGTCACAGGGTCGATGTCGTAGACGATGAGCGGGGCCATGCAATCGCCCTCAGCCTCCATGGTGGCGATGGGGTCGAACACACGGCGCCCGGAGGTCAGGAACGCTTCCAGCGGCGTGCTGGGATACTCCTGTTTCATCTCCCCACGCTGCGTGCCTTCTTTCAGCACGTACCACTGCCGCTGCTCGTCGCTGATGGTGCAGCTCATCGCCTTCTCCACCGCGGCGAAGTATTCCGCTTGTGCCTTGCTCATCACCACACCGGAAGCGGGGACGTCGGCGCGATACTTGGGATCCTGCCACCAGGCGAAGAAGTGGAACTTCCAATCCAGCTGGGTCAGCTCGCCAGTTGAGCGAGACAGCTCCAGCGACTTCATGCTCATGGAGTGGAAGTCACCACCAACACCTTCCGCTGTGCTCTCGATAAATGCGATAGCGCCTGGGTGGATTGCGTTGAGGGTACCGGTTCGCACCTCCTTGGCCTTCTCCGGGTACTTGGCGCAGATCTTCCCGTGCTCGGAGACATGCAGGCGCTGGACTGTACCGGACCGGAAGGAAGTGGCCACCTGGATGCTGGAGCCGTGCCGGAACAGGATGTGACCGCCATTCGCCCCGCCGCGCCGGGTCACCACCTTGAATTGGGCCTTGAGCCAGCTGGGCAGGTTATCGAACGGGACTTCAATCTTGGTGCGGTAGATCTCGCCGGCGGCCGTCAGGTCCTGGGCGATGATCCCGCACTTGAGGTTCTTGTTGAACAGCGCCTCGTCCAGCAGATAGATGTCGATGGCCGTGGAGAACCCAAGCTGGCGCGCCTTGAGGATGATGTTCAGCCACCACATGGTCTTGAACAGCAGCTCTTGCGCTGGGCGCAGCCGGAAGCGCACCAACTGGCCCTGCTCGTTCTCGATCATGTAGAGGTTGTTCATTCGCCACCACTTATCGCTGAGCTTCGAGCGGATGTAGGCCATCTGCTCCTGCTCAGTCATGGCGGAGGTGTCGAGTTCGGTCATCAGTGGATCTCAGGCAATAAAAAACCCGCCGAGGCGGGTTAGTTATAAACTCTATCGTAGAGTTAGATTTAGGCTATATAGTATCAACGCTACGATCATCATTAAAATCGGTATTACTCCATCACCAAAATGAGTGTCATTTAGAGAGTTTTTTAGGCATGCAAATCTATATTTAATATTTAAAACTAAAAATACCAATGGGTGTTCATAAACATTAATCTCAAAAACTTTATCGATTCTATCGCTAAAATCATCCGTAAATGAAAAAGCATACTTAAAATGCAAAAACCCAACATCCTTTAGTCGTCGCTTGAATGGGTTATTTAACGCAATGGATTCATCCAGAATGCGTCTACCATCCTGTTCAATCAACGACCTGATTTTGTCAAAAAGTATAACCTCAATCCATTTGGGTTCACTGACTGAGTTAAATGCATTCTCTATAAATCTTGCACGAAGCTCTTTACTAACAAGCCAATGGCGCCAACAAAAATAAACAGCAACCACAACCAATGAATATTCTAAAGCATGAGGGTTGCTAAAGCTGACCTTGGTGAACCCAACTGAAACATCATTATCTAGTTTGCCACCTGCAATCGAATATATGGATATCACGCTAGCCGCGAATAGTGAGTTTCTTCTATAAAGACGCTCAACCTCATTGCTATCCTCAACGTCTTTTTGGTTCTTTTCAGCCATATCAGTTAAACCTAAAGTATTTTTTGTGTACTTTATCACGACATCAACCCGCCAGTCCCCATCCCCTGCAGCTCGGAGACCATCTCACTGACAGGCGTGGACTCGCTACCGCCATCTTTCTCCAGCCTATCGGCTTCGGCGGTCAGCTTGCGGGCCGCAGCCCGGATGCGCCGAGTATCTTCCTCAATCTTCGGCACGCTCACCTCGTCAATGCGCAAGGCGCTCAGGGTCCGCTCGATGGACTCAATCCGCTGGATGTTGCGGTCGAGGGCCTGCTCGGCTTTCAGGATCTTGTCGTAGAGCGCGATCCTGTCGGTCATCTCGCTGGCCGTGACCAGGTCCTGCTGCAGCCCCTTGAGCAGCTTGGTGACGGAGATGACGCGAGCCCGGGTGAAGTCCAGCTCGTCGCGTAATTGCAGCTCGCGGGCCTGGTCGAACAGCTCCTCAGCATCAAGGAACTTGGCATATCCGCCATGGGTCAGCGCCGGGCGGTCGCCGGGCTTCCACTTCGTGACCGGGTTGGGGTTGCCAGGGTTGCCCTCGGTGAAGCGGCCGCTGCTGTCCCGGCCGTTTGTTTTCGGGTTCTGGGATGAGTCTGCCGGGGTGCGAGTGGATGCGGAGGACTTCTCCTCTCTTCGCTCTCCCCCTTTGGCCTTGGCCTCATTCCCCTTGGCTTGCGCACTTTGCGCAGATTGCGCAGTTTTGCGCACTTCGGAATGCGCAGATTGCGCAGCTACGCGAGATTTGTCAGGTTGCGCAGGGGATTGCCCCCGGGATTTCAAATAGCGACGCGCCGAGTTGTAGTTCAGGCCGCGGCTGTCACACCAGTCTTTCGCACTGATGCCTGTCGCTTCATGCTCCTGCAGGAACTCTGCATTGAGCTGTGCCCAGTCGGTCTTTGCCATTTAGAGAGATAACTCGCCTTCGACGATGGCATCACCAGGTACAGGCTCATGGGTAGCCGGTACTACGACGGAGACGCCAGTATTCAGGGTGACCAGGGCCTGACTCCCGTCATACTCCCTCACCTGAGTAACAACCCCGGTCACGGTAATGCCATTAACCACCGCATCGCTCCAGTGCATCGAGATAGTCCAGTAGGTCGGCTGTGGATTCCCCAGAAAGACAAACCCCGCCATTAGCGGCGGGGTTCCATGTCAGCCTGGGTGTGGGTGGCGGGCAGTTCGCTGTTTGGCTTGGAGCTGTCTGGCAACTGGCCAGAAGCAGCACCAAAACGCTCAGCAAAACGCCCCTGTGGGTCCGCATGATTCTTGTCATGGCTTTCCTGCACCTCCCTTGCCCTCTCCCGCTTAAGCCAACGGCCCAGAAGGGCCGTTAGAATGTCGAGCAGTTGGAGCAAGCTGTTCATGTTATTGCTTCCTGGCTTTCTCAGCCGGCAGGTTCATAGCCAGCTTGTCCAGCACCTTGGTCAGGCCAACCAAGAAGGCCTGCACCTTCCCGATCACCTCATCGTCCCGGGTGGACGGGGTGACGGCCGCGATCTTGGCCAGCCCCTGCACCACCATGGACGCGCCGCCCACTACAGCCATCAGGATGACAATCCAGTTGATGACCACCTCAACGATGTGTTCCATCGCACTCTCCTCTGCTGTTACCGGTTACCCGGCGATATTGGCAAGGCTTGCGCCTATGCCTCGGACTTCGAGAACTCTGCCGCAGCCATCACAGGCAATTCCCCCACAGGCTTCGGCTCACCGGCGGGCCAGCGGTATGCGGTTACCCGGGAGCGAGGGAACGCCTTCACGTTCACCGCGTCAGCTTGGTTGCCGCCCAATACCAGCAGATTGCCTGCCTTGTCCTGCCCCACTACGAACCCAACGTGTCCGCCACCATCCCGGGAGAACACCACTACGCAGCCTGCCACCGGCTTTTCCAGCTTCTCCCCCCAGGAGGCATAGGAACGCGCACCCTCGAACCGGGTGGACTGAATACCGACCCGCTCCAGGCACGATCCAACAAAGGCGGCACACCACGGGGTTTCATCATCACGGATGCCACCCCTCTTGATGGCCTTCCACATCGCCACGATCTCGGGGTTGTGTTGGGGCCCCTTAATCTCCGTCAACCCGATATGCCTACGGGCTTCATCTACCCAGCGCATTTTCACCATCACTCCCTCCCTCCCATCCAGCCGGTTGCCCGGCGTTCGTACAGCTCCAGTGCTTTCGACCCCATCAAGCCAGCCAGGCCAGCCATGAAGCCGCACAACGGGAGCGGGGCTGCGATGTACCAGCTCAGCAGCATGGTCAACATCCCGGCGAACCCTGACACCACCACCTGCAGCAGCGCCTCGGCCCATCGGAACTGCCTTCCCTCGCGTTTCACCGTCTGTATGTAGGTCACAAGCCCTCCCCATACGCTCAGCCCGCCGAATGCCAGATAGGCGAGCACGCTGTAGTTCTGTGGATCCTTGTCAGGCGTCATCGCCCCTCCAGAAACGACAAAGCCCGCACGAGGCGGGCCAGAAATGAAAAAGGCCAGGGTCACGGAGACTCTGGCCATCTTTGAGCAATACTAACGCTGGGGCGCCGGGGATTCAACCAGCGCGCGCCTGTCGGACATTACTGCATGGGGAGGTTCAATACTGCAAACATGCTAAGTCCGAATAGTGCTATCACAAATGACCACTGCATGATCATTACTGCTAGGCGATGCCAACGATTCGGCTTTGCAGTTAAACCTGTTCTCTGAATCTCCTGTATCGCCCTTGCCTCTCCTTTCTCTTTGCGCATCCTGTTTAAGGTATCAATCGAGTCAAGATAAGACATGAATTCTGACCTTAGAGCATAAATTCCAGAGAGGATCGTGCACAACAAGGCTATCCAGCACAGCGCCAGCATCCAGATGAACTTCGGCTCTTTGGGGATGTAGCTTTGCTGAAGTGCGACCAGGCTGGTCAATGCCGCGACGGATAGGGTGATGACATTTCGTATCCAGTCATAGTAAGGCTTGTGATGTTTATCACTTGCCCTTTTTACCAACGCATTCAGCCCTTCAGTTTCCTGAGTCATACGCACTTTATTTCACCTTTCGGTACCGCTCGACCTGCTGCAGGAAGTAGGCCTGCATCTCCCCCTTGTAGTTCCCGGCCTCGCTCTCGGCGGGTTGCTTGATCTCAGGGTTCCTTTCCTTCCACACCGCATAGGCGGCGGCCTTCTCTACCTCGACCTTCTCCTGCTCTTCTTTCGGCAGGGAGCACAGATTGAATGACATTGGCGACTCCACGCATAGGGCACCTGCCGATATTACCTGAATCCGGAGTCAATCGCTCCACGGTGATCTTCACCACGGGCATCGCTATACTGTATTTATATACAGCACTACGAGCCCAAAACCATGTTTGCAGTTCCCGACCTCGACGCCCCGGCGTTGGAAATCCCCTTGTTCCTCTCCCCTGCCGCCTGCGGCTTCCCGTCGCCCGCCCAGGACTATGTGGAACAGACCATCGACCTGAACCAGCTCTGCATAGCGCACCCGGCCGCGACTTATTACGTTCGGGCTGCCGGGGACAGCATGGTAGAGCACGGGATCCACGATGGTGACATGCTGGTCGTAGACCGCAGCAGCAAGCCAGCGCATGGCAGCGTGGTTGTTGCGGCCGTAGATGGCGAGTTCACTGTGAAGCAGCTCCAGCTCAGCCCCTCAGTCTGCCTCCTCCCAGGGAACCCTGCCTATCGCCCCATCTACTTCAGTGACGGACAGCACTTGGAGATCTTCGGTGTGGTTACCTTCGTCATCCACAAGATGCCCGCGCCATGAACAAGAGCTGCGCCGTTGCCCTGGTCGATGTGAACAACTTCTACGCCTCCTGCGAGCGGCTGTTCCGGCCTGATTTAAAGGGGCGGCCTATCGTCGTGCTCTCCAACAACGACGGCTGCGTCGTTGCCCGTTCTGCAGAGGCCAAGGCGCTCGGCATCAAGATGGGCGTGCCCTACTTCCAGATCCGCCAGTTCTTCGAGGCCATGGGCGGGGTATGGTTCAGCTCCAACTACGCCCTCTACGGTGACATGTCGAGTCGTGTGATGAGCATCCTGGAGGGGATGGCCCCGGCTGTGGAGGTCTACAGCATCGACGAGGCCTTCATCGAGCTGAGCGAGTCCTGGGCGGGCGACCTGGTGGCCTATGGCCGCCAGATTCGCGAGCGGGTGCAGCAGTGGACCGGGCTGACCGTGGGGGTCGGCATCGGCCCCACAAAGACCCTCGCCAAGCTCGCCAACTACGCCGCCAAGAAGTGGCCCGCCACCGGTGGTGTGGTGGATCTGCGAGATGAAGGGCGGCGTGCTCGGCTGATGGCGATCACCCCGGTGGACGAGATATGGGGCATTGGCAGGCTGTTGTCGGCCAAGCTGGAGGCTCAGGGCATCAAGACGGTGGCCGAACTGGTCGCAGCCGATCCCAAGGCACTGCGGCGCCGCTATGGCGTAGTTGTGGAGCGTACCGTGCAGGAGCTACGGGGGATCCCCTGCGCCGAGCTGGAGCAAGAGGCCCAGGCCAAGCAGCAGATCATCTGCTCGCGCTCGTTTGGGGAGCGCATCACCCAGATAGGCCCCATGCACCAGGCGCTGGCGGGCTACATGGAGCGGGCTGCCGAGAAGCTGCGGGGGGAGGGGATGTGCTGTCGGCACGTGACCCTGTTCATTCGCACCAGCCCGTTCAGCGACCGGGAGCCCTATTACGGCAACCAGGTGAGCGCCAAGCTGGCCATGCCCACCCATGACACCCGGGCGCTGCTGGCTCTGATCCCGGAACTGCTCCCGCGCATCTGGCGCGACGAGCAGCGATACCAGAAAGGGGGCGTCATGCTGGCCGACTTCACCCCCGCCAACATGCAGCAGGGCGACCTATTCGCAGCGGAGCAGCAATCCCCCCGCAGCGAGGCACTGATGCAGGTCATCGACAAGATCAACCAGGGGCGGTTGGGAAAGGTCTACTTCGCGGCCAGGGGCCGGGATACCCGGGAGTGGATGATGAAGAGGGAACAGCTTAGCCCCCGCTACACCACCTGCATCAACGAGCTCCCCGAGGTGAAGGCATAGCCTTGGAAAGGCGAGCCAGCTTTGAGCGCAGTACATTCAACTTGAGGGGGTGGGATAGCACCGGTGGCTCGGGGTGGATCGCCAGGACCTTGATAAACACACGCTTTGAGCTTCTCTTGCCCGCCTCACGCTTGCAGCTTCTCGACTCCGCCTGCGTCTCCACATAGCGGAGTGACCGGAGATAAATGACGGCCTCGCGGGCCACCTCAACAGGGATGCCCAACCGTTCGGCCACCTCGTGGAAGTCAAAGAAATCGCCGTGGAGGATCCCCCAACCAGCGACTTGAAGAGCGGTAGGTATCAACTTGCTTTCCATGAGCGCAGCCTAATGAATGAGGGATGTCAAGGTCCCGAATCTGACCCAGACTCCGAGACGCAGCTAAGTTCACAGAAAGCAGATTAGCTGACAATGGACTCGTTTTCCCTGAATCCCTTACGTAACAGGGCACGCAGAGTGATTTCGCTACGAAAACCACACGGTATTTGCAAGCAAAAAATGTTCAATAAAATTACTGCACATAAAAGTCAGACTTGCATTTACCGAATCAATCTGGTGTAAACCCACTCACAGTGAGTGCCCACTAACCCCCAACCCGATACCCACTCTTTATCCACAGCCAATGCGTTATCCACAGATTGCAATGCCGTACAGACCTCACTATCGTGTATTTCGAAGAGAGAAAGGCACTACATTATTGTGTCGTTACCGTCACTACCAAGAGGGAAAAGCCATGTCGAAGAGCAGAACAACAGATAGACGCATCACGGGCGTCTCACCGCCCACAACCCGGCAAACAAAGGGGGTTCCCCATGCCACAACCAAAACGGCCACCCGGCCGACACTGCAATCCAACCCAAAATGAAAAAACCACCTTTCAGAAACTGATAAGGTGGTTCTTAACAAAGCTCCACATAACCTTGGCCGAGGTTTTTGTGGGAACGCTAATATCAATTGTGGTTGCGGTAGTGCAGCCTTACTTACCAGATAGCTCTTGGGGTAACGACCCAGAAGCCATCAAAGTCCGATACTACCAGCTGTAACCAAGGGCCTTCGGGCCCTTTTTCTTTAGCACCGACGGCTATCGGATTGGTAACCATTGGTGTCGAGTTGCAGGTGAATCATGGCCAATGCTATCCGTAACGTCAATAAAATTATTGCGTAATAAACACTGTCGCTCGTCTCACGGAAAGCACAAAAAGCATATAAATCAAAATCTTATTATCTCATTCTCATCATACACCTTCTCGGTTCACGTATGGAAATAACATACTCAAGCCCACATGGTGTATGAAACCAGTCTATGCCGCTCGCATCTCCATCACCTGCCGATCCATGAGTTTGGACAAGTCTGACGCTTGGTGGATCACTTCATCGACCGCTTTTTCAACGAACCGGCGCATCTCCTGCCCGAACCGGCGCGCGACCATATCGGCATGGGGTACCACTCGCCCGGTGCCGTGGCACTTCGGGCACTCGTCACCCTTGCGGGGGCGGATACCAGTCCCTTTGCAGTGCGGGCAGCGGCCGGATTGCAGCATCTCGGCGACACAGTGGTCGTGGGCGAGAGACAAGATCGCGTTCCGCTCGGCCAGAAGGCGCTGGTACTCGTGGCCATTGCCACCGCGGTGAGCTCGCTTGGCCTTCTCCATCACCACGGCGGCCCGGCGGCGCTCCTTGTCATAGTGCGGGTGAGACAGCACCAAGTGCTCCAGCTGCTCAGACAGGGGGCGGCGCAGCAGGATAGCCATGGCCATACCACCGGCCTCTTCGCAGCCCAGCGTGGTGCTGAAGTGCGTCAGCAGCGAAGCCAGTGCCTGCTCGTCCCCCAGGTGGTCGGCCATGAGGAACTGGAGCCCTTGCGGGTTGCTCTTTGCGGCCACCTGCAGGGCTCCCAGAAACTCCTCTCTCCCCAGCGTGCTGGAGCGACCGGACGAGGGTTCATGTAGTGCACCTTTCGGCGAGAAAAGGCGCAGAGCCATTTCGATAGCGTGGGTCATGGTTTGGTCCTCTGGTCTGGGTCCTGATTGAAAGCGGCGAGCAGCCAAGCGCGCAACTGGCAGGATTTGATGTGTTCCGGGGTAACTTCCAGCACGGTCCACCCGAGCAAGGTGGCCTCGTTCATCTTGGTCCGGTCCTCTACGAACCCCCTCCCCCGGGTGTGCCGGCCACCGGAGTGGATCCCGCCATGGATTTCGAGGGCGAGCTTCTGCTCCTCCCAGGCGTAGTCGAAGCGCCATTTGCGCTTGGGGTGGAACAACAGCTCGGTGGCCGGGTCAGGGAAACCAACAAGCTGGGCCAGCACCTTGTCGTGCAGGGAAGTGACCTGCTGGGCCTTGCGCACCAGCTTGGCTGCGCTCCTGACCTTCGGGCTGCGACCCAGCAACCGGGCCGCATCGAGGGCGGTGAGGTGGATCATGCAGCCCTCCCGATGGTGTTCTTTCGCAGTTCGGTGACTTCTCTGGCCACCTGCTCCAGCAGGGTCTCCTCGCTGCCGTGCTCTTGCTGCCAGGAACGCGGGGCGGCGTGGAACCCTGTGGGGTAGCAGGCACGATGATGTCGCGGGCAAAGCGGTAGCACCCGGGTGTGCTCGGCGCGCTGGGCCA
>NZ_JBFODR010000047.1:0-9093 GCF_040908425.1 Aeromonas sp. R2-1 | reverse complement strand
GCCCAGCCGAATTTGGCGTGAGCGAAGCCAAAGCATCCTTGCGGTGCTTGAGAAAGAGGCTTTGGCTACGGCGCTATGAGGGAAGCGCCAGACCCGGGTCAGATGGCGTTGCGGTGGAACTCGGCCCGCCAGTGGAGGAGGGCGCTGTGCTTGGTGATGCCGGCGGTGCGCTTCTGGGCTGCGCGGGCGGCGACGATGTGGTGCTGCTCGGTGGCCATCATGGCCAGGTGCAGGCGCTGCTTGATGGCTCGGCGGCGGGCGGCGTTGCCGTTAAGGCGGTCAGCGATGGCAGTTACAATCTGGTCTGCACGTTTCGCGGCCCTGGAAAAAATGCGCTTGGTCATGGTACATTCACTCCTATTGGCGAGTTGGTCCTCGCTAATTCCCACGTGATTCGTCATGCTGGGTCCTGTTGCTAGGGTTGGTCCCCTGGCAACATCCGATTGGGGTGGTACCCCAGTCCTTCAAAGCCCGCCTTGTGCGGGCTTTGTCGTTCTTACGCGCTGGTCAGGCGCCTCACTTCTGCCCTGGTCAGGGGCCGGGTCCTGTTGCTGGTTGTCGAAATTTGGTCGGAGATACAGGGATCGAACCTGTGAAGCCCTCATCCCAAATGAGGTGGCATACCGCTTGCCTAATCTCCGATGTTGCCGGTTACCTGATCCGGCGACCGCTAGCATCCAGTTAAAGGCTGTAGCCCGGTCGGTTCGTTGTGCGCTCACCTTCCAGCAAGCTCGGTTCGGATAGGCGCGCCATCGCGTGCTGTTACGAACTAGGCGGAATCGATGACAGGTGCCGCCTCATTACCCCTTGTCACCCTTCCCAAGACCTTCACCACGATTGGCCGCCTTCCACGCTGCCCCTTGTTGTTTTGGTCTTGGTCGTTCTCTCAAGAGGACGATGAGAGAATCGTAATCTTTAGTGAACGACTGGTCAATGTCGATCTCTAAAATAAACGATATTTTTTTTGAGCAACAAAAAACCCGCAAAAGCGGGCTCGGGGAAGTGTAAGAGTGTGACGGTAGGGGGGGAAGGGAGTGTTACTTGATTTCGCTGCGCCTCAGTTCAGACAACTTACCAAGCACGATAGCCTCACTGGATGTCACTGTGCCAAGCCTAGGATCATCTACACCGTAAACCCACCCATCAATTCCTGACATCGCCCTTAGCAGGCGTGCTTGGCCGCTCTTTTCCAGCCTAATCAGCATTACTGCGCCCTCTTCTGGGGTGCGATCGGCGAGGCTGAATATGCAGATATCTCCGGCCACAATGCCAGACTTTGAGAGATGATCGTTTGTAGACTCGATGGCGATGCTGTGACTTTGGTTCTCAGCCACCACATACCGCCCGCTATCCATGTTCGGCAGCATATCCGTTGCCAGATTTCCCACGTCAGCCAGGGTCCAGACCGGCACCTTATCCGAGTTGAACTGAATGTCGTTCAGCAGATCACCACTGCTGCGGCCGGTGTATAGCCATATGGGATCAACCTTGAGCACCCTGGCAATGGAAATCAGGGATGACACTCGCATTTCACGATTCGGGTTATTGATGGTGTTGCTAATCACGCTCTTGGATAAACCGGTACGGCGCGCAAGCTCAGACATGCTGATATTCAGCTCTTGCAGCTTTTCCTCAAGGCGTTGCCCGAAAGTTTTCATCAATAACCCCTTGTTCTCTTTAGAGACTAAATTGTAATTCCTTGGCCGATCACTTTGGGCGACGAAGAAGGTTGACATCGTTCTCTATAGAGGACACCATTTGCATGTCACCATGAACAGGACCCAGACCAATGAAGAAACATGAAGTAATCGGCTATTTCGGCAATATGGCCCGCGCCATGAAAGCGATCGGCATCTCCCGTAGTCTTGCCGTGAAGTGGGGGGAGGTGATCCCTGCCCAGCATGCAGTCAGCTTTGTCATCGCCAGCAACGGCGAGCTGCGGCTGGGCCTGGAGGATTACCCCCTGATCAAGGAGCAGGACCACTCTACCCAGCAGGCCGCCTGACCACCGGCCAGCTTTTCTATCCAACACAGAGGACCAACCCCATGGGAAGAGTAACGCTCCCCGATCATGAAAATATGAGCACCCGCTCCCCGCTGCGAGTACGTGGCACCCCAGCCCAGCGCCAGGTATGGCAGGAAGTCGGCGCCGAGTGTGGCATGACTGAAACCGCATTTGCCCGCACCTCGCTGCTGATCCTGCTCCAGGCCATATCTCAGCATGAGCCCGGCATCTTGGCGAGGGCCGTCAAACGGGCCAATCGGAGCTTGCTCGAGCAGGGATTTCCGCCCGTGACCGTCGAGGAGATCCTGGAGGGCTCCGGCCTGCCCGAGCGCGGCCTGCTCCAGTTCAGCCAAGAAGACGAGACCGCCTATAACGAGGAGCGCCCCCTGCGCCCCCTGCAAAAACTCATCAACTTCGTCCTCGGGAGGTAACCCCATGACTATGCAACACCGTCCGCCGCGCCCGGCATCCCAGCATGTCAGTGATCGGGACAACATCGTCTTGAAGGCCGTCATGCACGAACTGGCCCTGGCCCTCGACGAGCCGCTGATCTCGACCGCTCACGCAGCCGGCACCGACCGTCAGGCTGTTCGTCTGGCCCGCGAGCTCGAAGCCCGCACCCTTGAACGTGCCGAGGCACAACCCAGCGCATAGGCAGTACCTGCCCGCCTCACCACCGGGCAGCAACACCACAGGACCCAACAATGACCAATTCAACCATGGCCCATGGGGGCCACCCCTTGCCGCACTCTTTGCCGCATGACCTCGACCATTGCCCTCAGTGCGGCAGTGAGCTGCGATCCGGCACTGACGGTTACACCTATGAGTGCCCCGCCTGTGAGTACACCGAGCAGGAGGTGCCCCATGCGTAAGTCACAAGTCGCCTCAATCTGCCGCCACACCTTCAACCTGTTCGACGAGATCGTCGTGGACAACTTCGCCGGTGGCGGTGGGGCGTCTACCGGGATCGAGATGGCACTGGGCCGCAGCCCGGAGATCGCCATCAACCACGACCCAGACGCGATCTCCATGCACACCGTCAACCACCCTGACACCGAGCACTATTGCGAATCGGTGTGGGATATCGTGCCGCGCGATGTAGTGGCGGGCCGCCCGGTCGGGCTCGTCTGGTTGAGCCCAGACTGCAAGCATTTCTCTAAAGCGAAGGGCTCGACCCCGGTCAGCAAGAAGATCCGGGGCTTGGCGTGGGTCACTCTGCGCTGGGCCGCCACGGTACGCCCCCGGGTGATCATGCTGGAGAACGTAGAGGAGTTTCAGACCTGGGGCCCGCTGCTGATCGACTCTGAGGGCAACGCTCGCCCGGACCCGGCCAAGAAGGGTCGCACCTTCAACAGCTTCATCAACGCCCTTCGCCGCCAGGGATACCGAGTGGAGTGGCGCGAACTGCGCGCCTGTGACTACGGCACCCCCACTATCCGCAAGCGCCTGTTCCTGATTGCTCGCCGGGATGGCGCCCCCATCGTGTGGCCTAAGCCGACCCATGGCGATCCCGCCAGTGCTGAGGTGAAAACCGGGAAGCTGCTGCCGTGGCGGACCGCAGCTGACATCATCGACTGGTCAATCCCGTGCCCCAGCATCTTCCTCACCCAAGAAGAAGCCAAAGCCCAAGGGCTCAACGTTAAGCGGCCACTGGCCGAGGCTACGATGCGCCGGATTGCCAAGGGGGTGGAGCGGTTCGTCATCGACGCCGCCGAGCCGTTCATCGTGAACACTCGGAATGGCGAACGTGAGGGGCAGCAACCCCGCGTCCGTGGGATAGACCAGCCACTTTGGACTGTTACGGCTCAGGGATCGCAAGGGGCTATTTGCATCCCGAAGCTCGCCCCCTTCATCACCGAGTTCGCCAACGCCAGCAATCAGCGCAACATGCCTGCGGATGAGCCGCTGCGTACCATCTGCGCCGAGGTTAAAGGAGGGCACTTCGCCCTGGTATCGCTGGAGTTGCAACAATTTGCAGATACGTGGTTTGAGTGTGGCGTTTGCCACAACATATATCAGGACAAACATGAACTTGGCTGTGACTGTGGGGAGGGCATCAACAGGAAGCCGGCAACTTTAACCCAGGTAGAGGCTGCTTGCCCGGACGATAGCTGGAGCTATAACGGCAATTTATCTGCTCAATTTATCGCTCGCCAGTTCGGCAACTCTGTCGGCCAGTCAGTGGAAGACCCCTTGGGGACTGTCATGGCCAAGGCCGACAAGAGCCAGTTGGTCACCGCCTTCCTAGCCAAGCATTACACAGGCGTCGTGGGTGCCGAGCTGACCCAGCCGCTACCGACCGTCACCACCGTTGACCACAATGCTCTGGTGACCAGCCACCTGGTAAAACTGCGCGGCACCTGCCAGCACGGCCAGCAAGTAACCGAACCCATGCCCACCGTTACCGCCGGCGGGCTGCATATCGGTGAAGTTCGGGCCTTCCTGCTCAAGTATTACGGGACAGATTCGGCCATCCCCTGCTCCGAGCCACTGCATACCGTGACCACCCGGGATCGGTTCGGTCTGGTCACCGTGCGCGGCGAGGATTACCAGATCGTCGATATCGGGATGCGCATGCTGGAGCCGCACGAGCTGTTCGCGGCCCAAGGGTTCCCGGCCGACTACGTGATCGACCACGACGCCACCGGCAAGAAGTTCACCAAAACCGCGCAGGTGGCCCGCTGTGGCAATGCTGTTTGCCCGCCACTGGCTGCCGCCCTAGTGCGCGCCAATCTGCCTGAGATGTGCGCAGATGCGCAGGAGGAGGCAGCGTGAGCGCCGTTATCAAATTCCCGGGGCCCAGTGCCCCACATAACCCCCCTCAGAAGGAGGCCCGTGTGGTCGCAGATCTTGATGATGGGTTCACCCGTGTTGCCAATGAGCTGTTGGATGCGCTGATGCGCACCAAAATGAGCGGCACGCAGAGTCAGGTGGTAATGGCGGTAATCCGTCAAACCTATGGCTACCGCAAGGCGAAGGATCGCGTTCATACCGGTTATCTGGCTGAGCTGACAGGCCTTCATAGTAATCGCATCAAGGATGCGGTGGTGGAGCTGGAGAAGCGCAACATCCTGAAGATAGAGCGGGGGAGTGGCATCTTCTTCATGGTGGCGGTAAACAAGGTCATTTCTGAATGGATTTCGGACAAAATTGAGTCCAGAGATGCCGCGCGGAAATCCGTGAAAGCATCACGGAAATCCGTGAATAAAATCACGGAAATCCGAGATTCGAATCACGGAAATCCGTCCACAACAAAAGAAAACTACAAAAGAAAGGAACAGATAAAGATCTCTTCGTCGAAGAACGCTGACGCGCTCCCCGACGCTGGGGGCGATGAGTCGGTTTCTCCTCCCGCCGAGAAGGTCCGACCCGATGCCGCCATCCAGACCCCTAGTGGCAAATTCTGGGGAACTCAGGACGACCTGACCGCAGCCGAGTTCATCCACGGCAAGGTGCTCGTGGTGAACCCGACGGCCAAGGCCCCCAACTGGGCGCAGTGGGCGAACGATATCCGCCTGATGCGCACCCAACTGGGGTACACCCATCACGAAATCTGCTCGCTGTTCAAGTGGGCCAACCTCGACCCGTTCTGGTCAGCCAACGTGCTGTGCCCCAAGACTCTGCGCAAGCAGTGGGACAAGCTCACCGCCAAACGTGCCGGGGTGGTGCGCCAGCCAGCGCGCGGCGACGAGTGGGATCTGACCAAGACCATGACCGCAGACAAGCTCAACCAGTTGATTCAGGAGGGGTACTGATGACCATGAAACCGTTGAGTGAGGTCCTGGCCAGCATGCCGAGCGAGCTGCCGACCGTGCCGGTTCGCCCGGTGGCTGCGGTGGTAACCGAGCAGGATACCCAGGTGGTCGCCAAGCTGTTCGAGCAGCTCAAGGTGATCTTTCCTGCTTGGCAGCGGGCTTTCCCCAATCCCGAGATGCAAGCCAGGGCGTTGCGAGAGTGGACCGTGGCGCTGGTCGAGGCCAACTGCACCAGCCGTGATCAGCTGAGCCAGGGAATGCGCACTGCACGCAGCCAGGGTGGAGAGTGGTTTCCGAGCACCAGCAGGTTTATCCGGTGGTGCCAGATCACACCGGAGTCGCTGGGGCTGCCGACGCTGGATACTGCACTGGTCGAAGTGCGAACCCGCCGGTTTACCCATCCTGCGGTGGAACTTGCGGCCAAGGCGACGAGCTGGGAGCGCCAGACGTTGAGCCTTGACGCCTACCGCCCTGTGTTCGAGCAGGCCTACGCGCAGTTGCTTCGTCGTGTTGTCGCCGGGGAGGACCTGGGGGCCCAGGTGCGCAAGGGGCTGCCGACCAGGGAGCAGATCCAGCACAGCCCCGAGTTTTACCAGCAGACCGGCCAGCGCGGCGTGGAGAGCCTGAAGGCGCTGTTCAAGCGGGGAGGGCTGGCCAATGTTCAATCCTGATGTGAGTGCCGCAGTCGTGGCTGCGAAGTTCTGTCGGGTGGTGATCTACTCCGCTGTGCGGGGCTGGTGTGGGGAACGGATGCAGCTCGAGGTGGCCGACGAGATCGATGCGCTGGGATACACCGATCAGCAGCGTGGCGCAGGGCATTGGTTGGTGCAGAGCACGACGCCGGAGCGAGTGGCGGAGGAAGCCGCACGGCTGAGAGCCGCGCCAGTGCTGGTGTTGCGGTGCGATGCTTCGTTTGGGGCTGTGGATAACTTAGAAGGGGAGGGCCTTGCCAACCAGTGACACAGGGGGTAGCGCCCCTTACCATTGCCAGTGCCGGACCTAGACCACCCGGCTTTGAGTAACCAAAGGACCCAGACCATGACCAAACCGCATACCCGAGATCTATCCATCGCGACCCAGTTGGGGCGTGTTATCGCCGTCATGAGCGACGGCAAGGCCCGCACCCTGCGCGACATCGAGCGCGAGTGCTGGAGCCGCTACGGCCACGCTGACACCCAGGCCGCCATCAGCGCCAGACTGCGCGAAGTCTGCTGCCACGGCTGGGAGAAGCACTCCAGCAACCAGACTATCGACGGCAAGCAGGTGTGGCATTACCACCTGACCCCGTTCCCCACCACCGATGCCGTTGCAGCCAAGGCGGTGGCGGCATGAGCTTGTTCTCCACCACGTTCAGCATGGCTCGCCAGCTCGGCGCCCCACTGCGCTTGCAGGTTCGCCTTGCCATGCTGGCCGGCATGCGTGCCTGGGTTGGTCCTTCTCGCTCGCCAATCGCACTGAAAAACCGCAGCTGGCCAGCATCGAACCCGCGCAATGACCGGTTCGGAGCCACCAAACGCGCCGCCCGCCGTCGCCGCAACCAAGCCAAGCGGGGGTGAAGGTGAGCGAATATCCAAAGCACTTCCTGCGCAGCCCGGAAATCCGGGCCCGCGCCTGCCAACTGGTAGCAAGCCTGCCGGTTGACCAGGACAAGCCGCTGGTTATCGAAATCAAGGAGATGACCCGCAGCCTGGCCCAGAACGCTCTGTTTTGGGCGGTAATGACCGACATCGCCGAGCAGGTCAACTGGCACGGCCGCAAGCTCGCCAAGGAGGACTGGAAGCATGTGCTCAGCGCCGCCCTGTACCAGCAGGACGTGGTGCCGAACCTCAACGGGGACGGCTTCGTGGTGCTGGGCAAGTCCACCTCCAAGATGACCGTGCGCGAGATGCGCGACCTCATCGAGCTCGCCCAGGCTTTTGGCGCTGAGCAGGGCGTGAAGTTCGGGGATGAATCCCGCCGAGGTTTCGACTGGGTGGCGGCCTACGGGAGAGCGGCGGCATGAGCAAGACCAAGGCTGATAAGCAGTGGTTGGATGATGTGAGCTCGCTCGGCTGTATCGCTTGCCGCAATGCCGGGTATGGTGCCACGCCAGCGGAAATCCATCACGTGCGCTCTGGGTCTGGCGTGGCCCAGCGCGCCGAGCACACCCGGGTGCTACCGCTTTGCCCGCGACATCATCGTGCCTGCTACCCCACAGGGTTCCACGCCGCCCCGCGTTCCTGGCAGCAAGAGCACGGCAGCGAGGAGACCCTGCTGGAGCAGGTGGCCAGAGAAGTCACCGAACTGCGAAAGAACACCATCGGGAGGGCTGCATGATCCACCTCACCGCCCTCGATGCGGCCCGGTTGCTGGGTCGCAGCCCGAAGGTCAGGAGCGCAGCCAAGCTGGTGCGCAAGGCCCAGCAGGTCACTTCCCTGCACGACAAGGTGCTGGCCCAGCTTGTTGGTTTCCCTGACCCGGCCACCGAGCTGTTGTTCCACCCCAAGCGCAAATGGCGCTTCGACTACGCCTGGGAGGAGCAGAAGCTCGCCCTCGAAATCCATGGCGGGATCCACTCCGGTGGCCGGCACACCCGGGGGAGGGGGTTCGTAGAGGACCGGACCAAGATGAACGAGGCCACCTTGCTCGGGTGGACCGTGCTGGAAGTTACCCCGGAACACATCAAATCCTGCCAGTTGCGCGCTTGGCTGCTCGCCGCTTTCAATCAGGACCCAGACCAGAGGACCAAACCATGACCCACGCTATCGAAATGGCTCTGCGCCTTTTCTCGCCGAAAGGTGCACTACATGAACCCTCGTCCGGTCGCTCCAGCACGCTGGGGAGAGAGGAGTTTCTGGGAGCCCTGCAGGTGGCCGCAAAGAGCAACCCGCAAGGGCTCCAGTTCCTCATGGCCGACCACCTGGGGGACGAGCAGGCACTGGCTTCGCTGCTGACGCACTTCAGCACCACGCTGGGCTGCGAAGAGGCCGGTGGTATGGCCATGGCTATCCTGCTGCGCCGCCCCCTGTCTGAGCAGCTGGAGCACTTGGTGCTGTCTCACCCGCACTATGACAAGGAGCGCCGCCGGGCCGCCGTGGTGATGGAGAAGGCCAAGCGAGCTCACCGCGGTGGCAATGGCCACGAGTACCAGCGCCTTCTGGCCGAGCGGAACGCGATCTTGTCTCTCGCCCACGACCACTGTGTCGCCGAGATGCTGCAATCCGGCCGCTGCCCGCACTGCAAAGGGACTGGTATCCGCCCCCGCAAGGGTGACGAGTGCCCGAAGTGCCACGGCACCGGGCGAGTGGTACCCCATGCCGATATGGTCGCGCGCCGGTTCGGGCAGGAGATGCG
>NZ_JBFODR010000046.1:0-2215 GCF_040908425.1 Aeromonas sp. R2-1 | reverse complement strand
GCCGACGTCGCCAAGCAGGCCAACGAGCAGGCCGATGCGGGGGCCCAGGTCGTCGCCCAGGCCCGTCACGGCATCGTCGGCCTCTCCGGTGAAATCGAACAGGTCGCCGGGGTCATCGAGTCCCTGGCGAGCCAGACCGACTCCATCGGCAGCATCCTCGACACCATACGCAGCATCTCGGAGCAGACCAACCTGCTGGCCCTCAACGCCGCCATCGAGGCTGCCCGCGCCGGCGAGCAGGGCCGTGGCTTCGCCGTGGTGGCCGACGAGGTGCGCAACCTCGCCAGCCGCTCCGCCGCCTCCACCGCCGAGATCCAGGGCATGATCAACAGCCTCCAGGAACAGAGCGCCCGCGCCGTCAGCGCCATGGCCCAGGGCCGCAACCAGAGCCTGCGGGTGGTGACCCAGGCCGACGAGGCCAACGGCGCCCTCGACCAGATCACCGGGCACATCACCCAGATCAGCGACATGAACATCCAGGTCGCCACCGCCACCGAAGAGCAGTCCAGCGTGGTCGGGGAGATCAACCGCAACGTGGAGGACATCAACCAGCTCACCATGGAGACCGCCGATATCGCCCACCAGTTGACCGAGTCCAGCCGCAGCCTGCAACAGCTCTCCGGCGAGCTCGACAAGCTGGTCGGCAACTTCCGGTTATAAGATGAAAGGGCGCTGCGGCGCCCTTTTTTCACCGGGTCGACAGGGAATACCGACCCCCATGACGGCGAACCGTCATGACAAGCCGCTACAGTAGCGACACAGCAACACACCAAGGAGTCAACATGCTGGCAGGCAACCTCACCATCAAAACCCAACTGATCCTGGCCGTCACCGTGCCCTGTCTCGCCCTGCTGCTGGTTGGCGCCGCCAGTCTGCGCAGCATGGACAACATCAGGCAGCAGGCCGAAGAGCTGTTCCAGAATACCGCCACCCCCATGCGGGCCATGGCGGAAGTGGCCTCCCGCATCCCGCGCATGCGCGTCGGCATCGACATGATGCTATTGCAGGACACCTCCCTGCGCGACGAAAAGGGGGTGCTGACCCGGGTCAAGGAGACCCGCGAGGAAGACATTCCCGAGATGCGCCAGGCCATGGAGCAGGCCGTCAAGGCCCAGGTCGATCCCGACGCCCGGGCCAGGGCCCAGACCCTGCTCGATCAATTCACCCGGGTGGAGCGGGAGGAGCTGACCCCCATGTTGCAGGCGCTCTCTGACAACAAGATGGACGAGGCACGCGCCATCTACCGGGATCGCTACAGCCAGAGCTACGGGGTCATGCGCAAGGGCGCCAATGAGCTGCTCGACGGGTTGATAGGTCAGGCCCAGCATCGCAACGACCTGAGCGAAAACAGCTATGACAGCGGTCGTACCCAGATGATCGCCATCATCGTCATCGCCATCGCCATCTCGCTGCTCGTCTCGACCCTCATCCTCATCGGGCTGCGCCGCCGGGTCTCCTTCCTGCAATCCCATATTGGCGAGGTGGCCCGCCACCTCGCCCTCGACAGCCGC
Organism: Aeromonas sp. R2-1; assembly: GCF_040908425.1. Lineage (NCBI taxonomy): Bacteria > Pseudomonadati > Pseudomonadota > Gammaproteobacteria > Aeromonadales > Aeromonadaceae > Aeromonas > Aeromonas sp. R2-1. The sequence goes on along the minus strand of NZ_JBFODR010000046.1, from coordinate 704 downwards.
GCCAGTCTCACCGGCAAGGACGAGCTGGCCGAGATTGCCCACAGCTTCAACCAGTTCGTGACCCGGATCCACGGGGCCATCGTGCAGGTGGCGAGCAACTCCCGCCAGGTGGCCGCCACCGCCAGCGAGGTGGCCGCCAAGGCCCAGCTCACCCAGCACAACTGCACCGCCCAGCGGGATCGCACCGTCCAGGTCGCCACCGCCATCCACGAGATGGGGGCCACCGTCACCGAGATCGCCGGCAATGCATCCCTGGCAGCCGACGTCGCCAAGCAGGCCAACGAGCAGGCCGATGCGGGGGCCCAGGTCGTCGCCCAGGCCCGTCACGGCATCGTCGGCCTCTCCGGTGAAATCGAACAGGTCGCCGGGGTCATCGAGTCCCTGGCGAGCCAGACCGACTCCATCGGCAGCATCCTCGACACCATACGCAGCATCTCGGAGCAGACCAACCTGCTGGCCCTCAACGCCGCCATCGAGGCTGCCCGCGCCGGCGAGCAGGGCCGTGGCTTCGCCGTGGTGGCCGACGAGGTGCGCAACCTCGCCAGCCGCTCCGCCGCCTCCACCGCCGAGATCCAGGGCATGATCAACAGCCTCCAGGAACAGAGCGCCCGCGCCGTCAGCGCCATGGCCCAGGGCCGCAACCAGAGCCTGCGGGTGGTGACCCAGGCCGACGAGGCCAACGGCGCCCTCGACCAGATCACCGG
>NZ_JBFODR010000045.1:0-20209 GCF_040908425.1 Aeromonas sp. R2-1 | reverse complement strand
ACCATCTCTACGCCTTCCGGCAGTTCGATGGTACCGGTCACGTCGGTAGTACGGAAGTAGAACTGCGGACGGTAGCCCTTGAAGAACGGAGTGTGACGACCGCCTTCTTCCTTGGACAGCACGTACACTTCGGATTCGAACTTGGTGTGCGGCTTGATGGTGCCCGGCTTGGCCAGTACCTGACCACGCTCTACGTCTTCACGCTTCACGCCACGCAGCAGCGCGCCAACGTTCTCACCTGCACGACCTTCGTCCAGCAGTTTGCGGAACATTTCAACGCCGGTACAGGTGGTCTTGGTGGTATCTTTGATACCAACGATTTCCACTTCTTCACCAACCTTGACGATACCGCGCTCTACACGACCGGTTACTACGGTACCACGGCCTGCGATGGAGAAGACGTCTTCGATAGGCATCAGGAACGGCTGGTCAATGGCACGCTCCGGCTCCGGAATGTAGGTGTCCAGGTGGCCAGCCAGTTCCAGGATCTTCTCTTCCCACTGAGCTTCGCCTTCCAGCGCTTTCAGTGCGGAACCACGGACTACCGGCAGGTCATCACCCGGGAAGTCGTACTCAGACAGCAGTTCGCGAACTTCCATCTCGACCAGTTCCAGCAGCTCTTCGTCATCTACCATGTCGCACTTGTTCATGAACACGATGATGTACGGAACGCCTACCTGACGACCCAGCAGGATGTGCTCACGAGTCTGCGGCATCGGGCCGTCAGTCGCTGCTACTACCAGGATTGCGCCGTCCATCTGGGCAGCACCGGTGATCATGTTTTTAACGTAGTCGGCGTGACCCGGGCAATCTACGTGGGCGTAGTGGCGGGTAGCAGTGTCGTATTCTACGTGGGAGGTGTTGATGGTGATACCACGCTCACGCTCTTCCGGTGCCTTGTCGATCTGGTCGAAGGCGAAAGCTTTACCACCGAAGTGCTTGGCCAGCACGTTGGTGATGGCGGCGGTCAGGGTGGTTTTACCGTGGTCAACGTGGCCGATGGTGCCGACGTTTACGTGCGGTTTATTACGCTCAAATTTTTCTTTAGACACGACGTAGTCCTTCTAGGTTAAACCCGCCTACCGTCGTAGGCGGGGAATCTTAAATTACTTGGATTTGCGCTCTTCGATCACGGCCTGGGCGACGTTGGTCGGGGCATCGTGATACTTGGCGAATTCCATGGCGTAGGAAGCACGACCCTGGGTAGCAGAACGCAGGGAGGTGGCGTAACCGAACATTTCGGCCAGCGGCACCAGCGCACGTACGATCTTGCCGGACGGGCCATCTTCCATGCCTTCGATCAGGCCGCGACGACGGTTCAGGTCACCGATCACGTCGCCCATGTAGTCTTCCGGAGTCTCGACTTCGACCTTCATGATCGGTTCGAGCAGTACCGGGTTGGCCTTCATGAAGCCAGCCTTGAACGCCAGAGAAGCAGCGATCTTGAACGCCAGTTCGGAAGAGTCGACATCGTGGTAGGAACCGAAGTGCAGACGCACACCCAGATCCATTACCGGATAGCCTGCCAGCGGGCCGGACTTCAGCTGCTCGCGGATACCCTTGTCAACACCCGGGATGAATTCGCCCGGAATCACGCCACCCTTGATGTCGTTGACGAATTCGTAGGCTTTGCCTTCTTCCAGCGGGTACATGTCGATAACGACGTGACCGTACTGACCACGACCACCGGACTGCTTGGCATGCTTGCCTTCGATGTCCTTGACGGTGTTGCGGATGGTTTCACGGTAGGCAACCTGCGGCTTACCTACGTTGGCTTCTACCTTGAACTCGCGACGCATACGGTCAACGATGATGTCCAGGTGCAGCTCACCCATACCGGCGATGATGGTTTGACCAGATTCTTCGTCGGTCCATACGCGGAAGGACGGATCTTCCTGAGCCAGACGGCCCAGAGCCAGACCCATCTTCTCCTGGTCAGCCTTGGATTTCGGCTCAACGGCGATGGAGATTACCGGCTCCGGGAATTCCATACGCTCCAGGATGATCGGTGCGCTTTCGTCACACAGGGTATCACCGGTGGTGACGTCCTTCAGGCCGATGGCAGCAGCGATGTCGCCTGCGCGAACTTCTTTGATCTCTTCACGCTTGTTGGCATGCATCTGAACGATACGGCCGAAACGCTCGCGCTTCTCTTTAACGGAGTTCAGCACGGAGTCACCGGAGTTGACCACACCGGAGTAAACACGGAAGAAGGTCAGGTTGCCCACGAACGGGTCGGTAGCAATCTTGAATGCCAGAGCAGAGAACGGCTCGTCATCGGAAGCGTGACGCTCGTCCTTGGTCTCGCCATCCAGCTTCAGACCGTCGATAGCAGCAACGTCGGTCGGAGCCGGCAGGTACTCGACCACGGCATCCAGCATGGCCTGTACGCCCTTGTTCTTGAACGCGGAGCCACAGGTAACCAGGATGATTTCGTTGTTCAGAACACGCTGACGCAGAGCTTTCTTGATCTCTTCTTCAGTCAGTTCTTCACCACCCAGGTATTTTTCCATCAGGTCTTCAGACGCTTCAGCAGCGGCTTCAACCAGGTTCATGCGCATTTCTTGCGCCTGTTCCAGCAGCTCGGCCGGGACGTCTTCGTAGTCGAAGGATACGCCCTGGTCAGCTTCGCTCCAGTTGATGGCTTTCATCTTGACCAGGTCGATAACGCCCTTGAAGTTCTCTTCGGAACCGATGTTCAGTTGCAGAGGAACCGGGTTACCTTTCAGACGGGTCTTGATGTGCTCAACGCAGCGCAGGAAGTTAGCACCGGTACGGTCCATCTTGTTGACGAACGCGATACGGGGAACCTTGTACTTGTTAGCCTGACGCCATACGGTTTCAGACTGGGGCTGTACGCCACCTACGGCACAGTACACCATCACGGCGCCATCCAGAACACGCATGGAACGCTCTACTTCGATAGTAAAGTCAACGTGGCCCGGGGTATCGATGATGTTGATACGGTGCGGTTGGAACTGTTTACCCATACCGGACCAGAAAGCGGTGGTCGCGGCGGAGGTGATGGTGATACCACGCTCTTGTTCCTGTTCCATCCAGTCCATGGTGGCGGCGCCATCGTGAACTTCACCGATCTTGTGACTTACACCGGTGTAAAACAGAACGCGCTCGGTAGTAGTAGTCTTACCGGCGTCGATGTGAGCGGAGATACCGATATTACGATAACGCTCAATGGGGGTTGTACGAGCCATTGTCATCCTCTTACTAGGGCGCTTGTCCCCAGATAATTAAAGGTGCGCAGAGTCATAAGACCCTGCGCAAGCGGATTACCAGCGGAAGTGAGCGAAGGCCTTGTTCGCTTCAGCCATACGGTGAACGTCTTCACGTTTCTTGACAGACGAACCCTTATTGTCAGCGGCATCCAGCAGCTCGCCAGCCAAACGCTGAGCCATTGATTTTTCACCACGTTTACGAGCGGCATCAACCAACCAGCGCATTGCCAGAGCATTGCGACGTACCGGACGAACTTCTACCGGCACCTGATAGGTTGCACCACCGACGCGACGAGATTTAACCTCGACCGCCGGACGAATGTTGTCCAGAGCGACTTCGAACAGGGCCAGGTGCTCTTTGCCAGATTTGGTGGCAATGATGTCCAGGGCGCCATAAACGATGGCTTCTGCAACAGATTTCTTACCGTCAACCATTACTACGTTGACAAATTTAGCCAGCAGCTCAGATCCGAACTTGGGATCCGGCAGGATTTTACGCTGACCAACAACACGACGTCTTGGCATTTCAAATTCTCCGTAACTTCAGGGGTTACCCAAAACTAGAAAGTTATCTAACTAGAAACGAATTAACGTTTGGCCTTACTTAACGGAGAACCATTAAGCTTTCGGACGCTTCACGCCGTACTTGGAGCGAGCCTGCTTACGGTCTTTAACACCGGCACAGTCCAACGCACCACGAACGGTGTGATAACGAACACCTGGCAAGTCTTTTACACGACCGCCACGGATCAGAACAACAGAGTGCTCTTGCAGGTTGTGACCTTCACCACCGATGTAGGAGGTGACTTCGAAGCCGTTGGTCAGACGTACACGGCATACTTTACGCAGTGCAGAGTTAGGCTTCTTCGGGGTGGTGGTGTATACACGGGTGCATACGCCACGCTTCTGAGGGCACGCTTCCAGCGCCGGCACGTTGCTTTTCACAACGAGCTTGATGCGTGGCTTGCGAACCAACTGGTTAATAGTTGCCATCAAAAGGCTCCTGATAATGACTTCATAAACGTGTGAAAAATCCTCCCCGCAGATACGGGGACGCGAAATTTTATGCCCTGTTGTCTGGGGAGTCAAGATTTATACAATTTGCACACCGAAATGGCAAATGACAGTCGAATGACATTATGCTAAGCAACTGAGATAAAAAGGAAAACCAAGCCTAACCGCCCCAGGTCTGCGGTGATCCGTGCTCGGCGATCAACCTGATCAAACCCGGCATATCGAGTTCCATCCCGATCCCGGATGACAAGCCTCTCGCTTGCAGGTCTTCCTTCATGACGTACAGGGGGACCTCTGCCAAGCGCTCGCACCACCCGGGGGCAGCCGCCGCCATCACGGCATCCTGCATCAACACCACCAGATCCCCTTCCATGCGGTAACGCAACGCCAACTCGAGATCCCGGCTCATGAAGGGAGAGTTCAATATCAGCTGTATCACGGACACCTCAGAAGCAGATGTGGGTGGTGAAACCCGCCCAGCTACGGCGAATTTCCGCAGGAGAGAGCGGAATAACTGGGATTAGCAGATCCGCCGCCGTCAGTCCTCGCTCAGCCAGTGACACCGCACAGACATAGATCTCCTCGATGTCATACAGTTCCAGCATCTTGAAGGTCGGGGCGTAGTGACGCTGCAATATGGCGTGTGGTGATTGCTCCCTCACCAGTTGCATCACGCCATCCCCCACCAGAAAGAGTGCCAGGGACTCCGTCAATGCAGAGGTGGCCAGCAGAGCATCCAGCCCCTCCCGACCACTCGCCGAACCATGGGGACCACGCCGTGAGATAAACGCTATTCTGGTCATTTTGTCCCCCTAGAACTGAACGAAGCGATCAGCGGTCAGTGCGGCTTCCGCCAACTGACCGAGCCCGCTCAGGCAGAATGGTGCTTCCAGATTGAAATGCTCCCGTCCCATTCCCTTGGCCTCCTGCTCATCCAGCACGCCACGGCGCATGGCCGCAGCCACACACACATCGATACGGATGCCCTGCTGGATGGCCAACTCGCGCCACAACGCCACCAGGTCGGTCTCATCGCTGGCTGGCGTATGGAGGCCATTGGCATTGCACACCCCCTCCTGATAGAAGAAGAGGTGGGACAAGCGGTGTCCCTGCTCGACCAGACTCAGGGCAAAACGATAGGCCGTGCTGGCCGTCTGGGTGCCATAGGCGGGCCCGGTGACCAGCAGAGCAAAATTCAGACTCATGATCGCACTCCTGCACAGCGGTGCATCCATTCTACCTCACAGACGCAAAAGCCCCTCCTGGGAGGGGCTTTTGCAATGAAACAGGCTCAGACGTAAGCGATGGCTTCGACTTCGACCAGCACATCCTTGGGCAGACGAGCGACCTCCACGCAGGAACGTGCCGGAGCGGATTCGCCAAAGTAGCGGGCATACACTTGGTTGAAGGCCACGAAGTTGTTCATGTCACTCAGGAAGCAGGTGGTCTTCAGTACCTTGCTGGTATCGGCCCCTGCGGCTTTCAAGACTGCGACCAGATTCTTCATCACCTGCTCTGCCTGAGCCTCGATGCCACCGGCAACGATGTCCATGGTGGCCGGATCGAGCGGGATCTGCCCGGAGGTAAAGACCAGCTCACCCAGCTTGGTTGCCTGGACATAAGGGCCAATTGCGGCAGGCGCCTTGTCGGTTGCAATCACTTCTTTAGCCATTGTTATCTATCCCCTATCTATGGCGCTTACTCGCTCTCTTCTTCACCCTGCTTGCGCTGTCGGATGTAGAGATACACGGTATGTTTGGAAATATTCAGCTTGTCGGCGACCAGGTTGATCGAATCCTTGATATCAAATATGCCCTTCTCGAACAACTGGGTCACGATAAAACGGTTCTTGGCATTGTTGGCCACGGAGGGATCACGATTGATCTCGTCGATGGTGTTGTCCACCGTCTGGGCAACCAGCTCTTCGACGCTGTTGGCGAAGGTCTCCGGTGATTGCCGCTCCACCTGCTGTGGTGTCGGGAAGAATTCGGCCACGAACTCGTGGAAAGGCGCATTGATGTGCAAATTGATGCAGATAAGGCCGATCACCTGCTTGTCGCGGTTACGGATGGCGATGGTGCTCGACTTCATCAAGGCACCGGTCCGACTGCGGGCAAAATAACTCTGGGTGTGATCCTGACCCGTGCTCTCGATGTCCTTGAGCATCCGCAGGGCGAGATCGGTGATCGGCGCCCCCAGAGTTCGACCCGTATTGAAACCATTCGCGATTTGGATCACGGACTCATGCAGATTTTCCAGGGAGTGGAGCACCACCTCGCAGTGCTTGCCGAACAGATCGGCCAGGCCTTCGATAAGGCCCCCATATGAACGCAACAGCTCCCTGTCTTCGTCTGTAAAAGCGCGACCGCTCAGTTGCTCTTCGGGAAGCAGTACTTCCTCGATACCGACAGCCATGTTCTACCCCTGTAATACCCATTCAACTTTCCCGAGTTTTCAGTTGCGACGGGGCAATGTCAACTTTTTTTGATTTTTTGCTCTATAACCTTGCACTGGATCATCCCCCTGCCCCAGCCCAGTGCACGCTGGGCGCCGGATGGGAAATAAAAAAAGGGCCCCTAGAAGGGGCCCTTTTCGATCACTGCTGCGGAAGATTACTCTTCGTCAAAACTGCCGGCTGCGTTGAGCAGATCCGCCAGGTTTTGCTGAGCTTCATCGGCAGTCACCTGCGGCACACCGACAGCACGGGCTGCGGCGGCACGCTGGTTGATGCGGCTGTGGTGGTAGGCAAAGCCGGTACCAGCCGGGATCAGACGACCCACGATCACGTTCTCTTTCAGGCCGCGCAGTTCATCACGCTTGCCACCAACGGCTGCTTCGGTCAGCACGCGGGTGGTCTCCTGGAAGGAAGCCGCGGAGATGAAGGACTCGGTGCTCAGAGATGCCTTGGTAATACCCATCAGGATATGACGGTAGGTAGCCGGGGTCTTCCCTTCGGCAACCAGTTTACGGTTGGCAATCTTCACACGGGCCACTTCAACCTGTTCACCTTCGATCAGGTCGGTGTCGCCAGCGCTCAGGATCTCGCACTTGCGAAGCATCTGACGCACGATGACTTCGATGTGCTTGTCGTTGATCTTAACGCCTTGCAGACGGTAAACGTCCTGCACTTCGTTGGCGATGTAGTTGGCGACCGGGCTGATACCGCGCAGACGCAGGATGTCATGAGCAGACTCGGGACCGTCCGCCAGCACTTCACCCTTCTCAACTTTTTCACCTTCGAACACGTTGAGGTGACGCCATTTCGGAATCATCTCTTCGTAGATCTCGCCACCATCGGTCGGGGTGATGACCAGACGGCGTTTGCCCTTGGTCTCTTTCCCGAAGGAGATGGTACCGGAGATCTCGGCCAGGATGGCCGGCTCTTTCGGCTGACGTGCTTCGAACAGATCCGCAACGCGCGGCAGACCACCGGTGATGTCCTTGGTACCGCTGGACTCTTGCGGGATACGCGCAACCGCGTCACCCACGCCCACGTTGGCACCATCTTCCAGGTTCACGATCGCCTTGCCCGGCAGGAAGTACTGGGCGGGAACGTCGGTGCCCGGGATCATCACATCCTTGCCGTTCAGATCGACCAGTTTCACGGTCGGACGCATCTCTTTACCGGCGCTCGGACGCTCGTTGACATCCAGCACGACGATGGAAGAGAGACCGGTCAGCTCGTCGGTCTGACGAGTGATGGTCACACCGTCGATCATGTGTTCGAAGTGCAGGCGACCCGCCACTTCGGTGATGATCGGGTGAGTGTGCGGGTCCCAGTTCGCGACGGTATCACCGGCGTTCACCGCTTCGCCATCCTTCACTTCCAGCACGGAACCGTAAGGCAGCTTGTGGCTTTCCTTGGTACGGCCCATCTCGTCCATGATGGTCAGCTCGGTAGAACGGGAGGTGATAACCAGCTTGTCAGAGTTGTTCAGAACGAACTTGGCGTTCTGCAACTTGATGCTACCGGTGTTCTTCACCTGGATGCTGCTCTCGGCAGCCGCTCGGGATGCGGCACCACCGATGTGGAAGGTACGCATCGTCAGCTGGGTACCTGGTTCACCGATGGACTGAGCAGCGATAACACCGACAGCCTCACCCTTGTTCACCAGGTGACCACGGGCCAGATCACGGCCGTAGCAGTGAGCACAGTTACCGAAGTCGGTCTCACAGGTGATGGCAGAACGCACCTTCACGCGGTCGACGGAGTTGCGCTCCAGCAGGTCACACAGCTGCTCGTCGAGCAGGGTGTTGCGCGCTACCAGCACTTCATCCTCGGTACCCGGCTTGATCACGTCTTCGGCCACCACACGACCCAGCACGCGCTCACGCAGCGGCTCGACCACGTCGCCACCCTCGATCAGCGGAGTCATCCACAGACCGTCGGTAGTGCCGCAATCGTCCTCGGTGATCACCATGTCCTGGGCCACGTCAACCAGACGACGGGTCAGGTAACCGGAGTTCGCTGTCTTCAGTGCGGTATCCGCCAGACCTTTACGAGCACCGTGAGTGGAGATGAAGTACTGCAGTACGTTCAGACCTTCACGGAAGTTCGCCACGATCGGCGTTTCGATGATGGAGCCATCCGGCTTCGCCATCAGGCCACGCATACCGGCCAGCTGACGGATCTGGGCGGCGGAACCCCGCGCACCAGAGTCGGCCATCATGAAGATGCTGTTGAAGGAGGCTTGCTCTTCCTCATCGCCCAGGGAGTTGACGTTACGCTCCTTGGAAAGGTTGTCCATCATGGCCTTGGAGACGCGATCGTTCGCGCTGGCCCAGATATCGATAACCTTGTTGTAGCGTTCGCCCGCGGTCACCAGACCGGACAGGAACTGGTCCTGGATCTCGGCGACTTCGGCTTCTGCAGCAGCGATGATGTCTTTCTTGGCATCCGGGATGACCATGTCATCGATACCAACAGAGGCACCGGACAGGGCCGCGTAGTGGAAACCGGTATACATCAGCTGGTCAGCGAAGATGACGGTATCCTTCAGGCCCTGCTTGCGATAGCAGGTGTTCAGCAGACGGGAGATGAGCTTTTTGCCCAGCGCCTTGTTGGAGACGCACTTGATCCAGTTCTGCGGGTTGGCGTCCAGGTCAGCCTGCTCTGCAGCAGTCAGTACCTTGGGCTCGTCAATCAGCGCGTACTCCATGCCTTTGGGCAGGATCAGGCTCAGGATCGCACGACCAACGGTGGTGTTCTTCATCTCGGTCTTGGCAACCAGCTCACCGGCTTCGTTCTTCACGTACTCGGTGATGCGGCACTTGACGCGAGCATGCAGGTCGGCCAGGCCGGCACGGTAGACCTTCTCGGCCTCTTTCGGGCCGGACAGCACCATACCTTCACCCTTCGCATTGATGCGGGCGCGGGTCATGTAGTACAGACCCAAGACCACGTCCTGGGAAGGAACGATGATCGGCTCACCGGAGGCAGGCGACAGGATGTTGTTGGTGGACATCATCAGGGCACGCGCTTCCAGCTGGGCTTCCAGGGTCAGCGGTACGTGGACCGCCATCTGGTCACCGTCGAAGTCCGCGTTATAGGCGGCACAGACGAGCGGGTGCAGCTGGATGGCCTTGCCTTCGATCAGGGTCGGTTCAAACGCCTGGATACCCAGACGGTGCAGGGTCGGCGCACGGTTCAGCAGAACCGGGTGTTCGCGGATCACTTCGTCCAGGATGTCCCAGACGACGGCTTCTTCGCGCTCCACCATCTTCTTGGCGGCCTTGATCGTGGTCGCCAGACCGCGGGATTCCAGCTTGCCGTAGATGAAGGGCTTGAACAGCTCAAGTGCCATCTTCTTCGGCAGACCGCACTGATGCAGACGCAGGGTCGGACCTACGGTGATAACGGAACGACCAGAGTAGTCGACACGCTTACCCAGCAGGTTCTGACGGAAACGACCTTGCTTACCCTTGATCATGTCGGCCAGGGATTTCAGCGGGCGCTTGTTGGAACCGGTGATGGCACGACCACGACGGCCGTTGTCCAGCAGGGCATCCACGGACTCTTGCAGCATGCGCTTTTCGTTGCGCACGATGATGTCCGGCGCAGCCAGATCCAGCAGACGCTTCAAGCGGTTGTTACGGTTGATCACGCGACGGTACAGATCGTTCAGATCGGAGGTCGCGAAACGACCGCCGTCCAGCGGTACCAGCGGACGCAGGTCCGGCGGCAGCACGGGCAGCACAGTCATGATCATCCACTCCGGCTTGTTGCCGGACTGCAGGAAGGCTTCCATCAGCTTCAGACGCTTGGTGGTCTTCTTGCGCTTGGTCTCGGAGTTGGTCTGATCCAGCTCCTCACGCATGGCTTTGACTTCGCCTTCCAGATCGATGGCGCGCAGCAGAGCCAGAATGGCCTCGGCACCCATCTTGGCGTCGAATTCGTCGCCCCACTCTTCCAGTGCGTCCAGATAGTTCTCTTCGGAGAGCATCTGGCTGCGCTCGAGGTTGGTCATGCCGGGTTCGATCACTACATAGGATTCGAAATACAGCACGCGCTCGATGTCACGCAGGGTCATGTCCAGCAGCAGACCGATACGGGACGGCAGGGACTTCAGGAACCAGATGTGGGCAGTCGGGCTGGCCAGCTCGATGTGGCCCATGCGCTCACGACGGACCTTGGTCTGGGTCACTTCTACACCGCACTTCTCGCAGATCACACCACGGTGTTTCAGGCGCTTGTACTTGCCGCACAGACACTCGTAGTCCTTCACCGGTCCGAAGATACGGGCGCAGAACAGACCATCACGCTCCGGCTTGAAAGTCCGGTAGTTGATGGTCTCAGGCTTTTTGACCTCACCGAATGACCAGGAGCGGATCATGTCAGGAGAGGCCAGACCGATCTTGATACTGTCAAACTCTTCGGTCTTGGTCTGAGCCTTCAAAAACTTGAGTAAGTCTTTCACGTGTTTCCCCTGTCAGGAGTCTAACCTCGGCGCCCCGGCTGCCGAAACAGCGGGGCGCCCACGTCAATTCTCGAACAATAAGAGCGAGCTCTTACTCTTCGTCCAGCTCGATGTTGATACCCAGAGAGCGGATTTCCTTCAGCAATACGTTGAAGGATTCGGGCATGCCCGGCTCCATACGGTGGTCGCCATCCACGATGTTCTTGTACATCTTGGTACGGCCGTTCACATCGTCAGACTTGACGGTCAGCATTTCCTGCAGGGTATATGCCGCACCGTAAGCCTCCAGGGCCCACACTTCCATCTCACCGAACCGCTGACCACCGAACTGCGCCTTACCACCCAGCGGCTGCTGGGTAACCAAGCTGTAGGAACCGGTAGAACGCGCGTGCATCTTGTCGTCTACCAGGTGGTTCAGCTTCAGCATGTACATGTAACCCACGGTGACCTTGCGCTCGAAGGCGTTACCGGTACGACCGTCGAACAGGGAGATCTGACCGGATTCCGGCAGATCGGCCAGCTTCAGCAAGGCTTTGATTTCGCGCTCTTTGGCACCATCAAAGACAGGTGTAGCCACCGGCAGACCCTTACGCAGGTTACCCACCAGGGTACGCACGTCGTCGTCAGACAGTTCAGCAATGTTCACTTGCTGGGAGTCCTTCTCGCCCAGGTCATAGACCTGTTGCAGGAACTCGCGCATCTCGTGCAGTTCGCGCTGTTCTTTGATCATGCGGTCGATCTTCTCGCCGATGCCCTTGGCCGCGAGGCCCAGGTGCACTTCGAGGATCTGACCGATGTTCATACGAGACGGTACACCCAGCGGGTTCAGTACGATGTCGACCGGACGGCCGTACTCGTCATGGGGCATATCCTCGACCGGACAGATCTTGGAGATAACACCCTTGTTACCGTGACGGCCCGCCATCTTGTCACCCGGCTGGATGCGACGCTTGACGGCCAGATAGACCTTGACGATCTTCAGTACGCCCGGCGCCAGGTCATCGCCCTGGATGATCTTGCGACGCTTGTTCTCGAATTTCTTGTCGAACTCGGCCTTCAGCTCAACGTGCTGTTCAGCGATCTGCTCCAGCTCGATTTGCTTGGCTTCATCTTCGATGGCCAGCTCAAACCACTTGGAACGATCGAGCTTGTTCAGACGATCTTCGCTGTAACCGGCGGCCAGCAGCAGGTTGCGGGAACGGCCGAAAATGCCGTCTTCCAGGATCTTGAACTCTTCGGTCAAGTCCTTCTTCGCTTCCTTCAACTGCATCTCTTCGATTTCTTTGGCGCGCTTGTCTTTTTCCACGCCATCGCGGGTAAAGACCTGCACGTCAACCACGGTACCGTACACACCGTTCGGCACTCGCAGGGAAGAGTCCTTCACGTCGGACGCCTTCTCACCGAAGATGGCGCGCAGCAGCTTCTCTTCCGGAGTCAGCTGGGTTTCACCTTTCGGAGTCACCTTGCCGACCAGAATGTCGCCGCCCTTCACTTCGGCACCCACGTAGACGATGCCGGACTCGTCCAGCTTGGACAGAGCGGCTTCACCCACGTTCGGGATGTCAGCAGTGATCTCTTCCGGACCCAACTTGGTGTCACGGGAGATACAGGCCAGTTCCTGGATGTGAATGGTGGTCAGGCGATCTTCCTGAACAACACGCTCGTTCACCAGGATCGAGTCTTCGAAGTTGTAACCGTTCCACGGCATGAACGCGACGCGCAGGTTCTGACCCAGCGCCAGTTCACCGAGATCGGTGGACGGGCCGTCAGCCAGTACGTCGCCAGCCATGACCGGCTCACCCAACATCACGCACGGACGCTGGTTGATACAGGTGTTCTGGTTGGAACGGGTGTATTTGGTCAGACTGTAGATGTCGATGCCAGCTTCGCCAGGCAGCAGCTCATCTTCGTTGACCTTGATAACGATACGGGAGGCATCGACATAGTCGATCATACCGCCACGCTTGGCCACTACGGTCACACCGGAGTCAACGGCCACTGCGCGTTCCATACCGGTACCTACCAGCGGCTTGTCAGCGCGCAGGGTCGGTACAGCCTGACGTTGCATGTTTGAACCCATCAATGCGCGGTTCGCGTCATCGTGTTCCAGGAACGGGATCAGGGCCGCTGCCACAGAGACGATCTGTTGCGGGCTCACGTCCATGTACTGGATCTGGTCGGCGTTCATAAAGGTGGATTCACCTTTGTGACGGCACGGGATCAATTCATCTTTCAGACGGCCATCTTCGGTGGTCGCGGCGTTGGCCTGTGCGATCACGTACTTGCCTTCTTCAATCGCAGACAGGTAATCCACTTCGTCGGTGATCACACCGTCGATCACCTTGCGGTACGGGGTCTCGAGGAAACCGTACTCGTTGGTGCGGGAATACACGGACAGCGAGTTGATCAGACCGATGTTCGGACCTTCCGGCGTTTCGATGGGGCACAGACGACCGTAGTGGGTCGGGTGTACGTCTCGAACTTCGAAACCGGCACGCTCACGGGTCAGACCGCCCGGGCCCAGCGCGGAGATACGGCGCTTGTGGGTCACTTCGGACAGCGGGTTGTTCTGGTCCATGAACTGGGACAGCTGGCTGGAACCAAAGAACTCTTTGACCGCGGCGGAGATCGGCTTGGCGTTGATCAGATCCTGCGGCATCAGGGTGTCCAGATCGCCCAGAGACAGGCGCTCCTTCACCGCACGCTCGACACGGACCAGACCAACACGGAACTGGTTCTCGGCCATTTCACCGACGGAACGGATACGACGGTTACCAAGGTGGTCGATATCGTCCACTTCGTCGTTACCGTTACGGATATCGATCAGGCGCTTCATGACCTCGACGATATCGTCCTTGGTCAGCACGCCAACGCCAGTCTCGTCTTCACGACCCAAACGGCGGTTGAACTTCATCCGACCTACGGTAGACAGGTCGTAACGCTCGGAAGAGAAGAACAGGTTCTCGAACAGCTGCTCGGCCGCTTCGCGAGTGGGCGGCTCGCCCGGACGCATCATGCGATAGATCTCGACCAGGGCTTCCAGGCGGCTGGAGCTGGAGTCGATACGCAGGGTCTCGGACATGTAGGCACCGTGATCCAGTTCGTTGGTGAACAGAACCTCGAAGTGCTTGAAGCCGGCTTGGGACAGGTTGGCAACCGCTTCCAGGCTCAGCGCCTGGTTGGCAGTGACAACCATCTCACCAGTCTGCGGGTGCGCGTAGTTCTTGGCTGCAACTTTGCCAACAACATACTCTACCGGCACCTCGATCTGGGTGATGCCGTCTTTTTCCAGCTGACGGATGTGACGGGCAGTGACACGACGACCGGTTTCAACCACCACGGCGCCATTGGCAATGATGTCGAAGGTCGCGGTCTCGCCACGCAGGCGCTCGGGCACCAGATCCATCATCAACTTGCCATCCTTGACCTCGAAACCGATGGTCTCGAAGAAGGTGGCCAGGATTTCTTCGGAACTGAAGTCCAGGGCGCGCAGAATAATGGAGGCCGGCAGTTTGCGACGACGGTCGATACGGACAAACAGGTTGTCTTTCGCATCGAACTCGAAGTCCAGCCAGGAGCCACGGTAGGGGATAACGCGGGCGTTATACAGTACCTTACCGGATGAATGTGTTTTGCCTTTATCGTGGTCGAAGAAGACGCCCGGGCTGCGGTGCAGCTGGGAGACGATGACCCGTTCGGTACCATTGATGACAAAGGTGCCGTTCTCGGTCATGAGCGGAATTTCGCCCATGTATACTTCTTGTTCCTTGATGTCTTTGACGGTGCCGGCAGCTGCTTCACGGTCGTACAGAACCATACGAAGCTTGACACGCAGCGGCGCGGAGTAGGTCACTCCACGGATCTGGCATTCTTTTACGTCAAATACCGGCTCACCCAGGCGATAGCTGACATACTGAAGCTCAGCACTACCGGAGTAACTGGTGATCGGGAAAACGCTACGGAAGGCGGCTTCTAGGCCGTACTCACCTTCCGGGTCAGCCTCGATGAACTGCTTGAAGGAGTCCAGCTGAATGGACAACAGATAAGGCGTGTCCAGTACCTGGTCTCGCTTACCGAAGTCCTTACGTATGCGTTTTTTTTCGGTATAAGAGTAAACCATAGGGTTCCTCAGCTCGCTGATAAGTGACCCACTCTGTCCCCACGGGACAGCTCTGTCTCAACACCGTTTTGTGTTGGCCCGGACGATGAGGTGGTCCGGATTGCTGGTGCACCGAGAGTCGTGAACGGTGTGAAATACTCTCAGTCTACAGCGCAAAAAGGCTGGTGAATAAAGATTCACCAGCCTTAGCCTGTTTTATCAGGCTAATCTACATAAATGCAGATTATTTGATCTCAACAGAAGCACCGGCAGCTTCCAGCTCTTTCTTCAGAGCTTCAGCTTCGTCCTTGGACACGGCTTCTTTCAGATTGGTCGGAGCAGCTTCTACCAGGTCCTTGGCTTCTTTCAGGCCCAGACCGGTAGCGCCACGAACGGCCTTGATGACGGCAACTTTGTTGGCGCCAGCAGCAGTCAGAACTACGTCGAACTCGGTCTTCTCTTCTACTGCTTCAGCAGCAGCCGGGCCAGCCATGACGGCAGCAGCGGCAGAAACACCGAACTTCTCTTCCATAGCTTCGATCAGCTCAACAACTTCCATTACGGACATGGAAGCAACGGCTTCGATGATTTGGTCTTTAGTGATAGACATGACAAAAATTCCTGATGTTGAATAAACTCAAACAGCCTAGATAGGCGAGAATCAAGCAGCAGCTTGTTTCTGGTCGCGAACAGCAGCGATAGTACGAACCAGCTTGCCAGCAGAGGCTTCCTTCATGGTAGCCATCAACTTCGCAATTGCTTCTTCGTAAGTCGGCAGCGTGGCCAGACGATCAATTTGTGCTGCGGCGATAAACTCACCGTTAAAAGCGCCAGCCTTGATTTCGAACTTTTGGTTCGCTTTGGCAAACTCTTTGAACAGACGAGCGGCAGCGCCCGGGTGTTCGTTAGAGAAAGCAATCAAGGTAGGACCGGTAAATGCGTCGTTCAGGCACTCGTATTCGGTACCTTCTACCGCGCGACGCAGCAGGGTGTTACGCACAACGCGCATGTACACACCAGCTTCACGAGCGGTCTTACGCAGGACGGTCATCTTGTCTACAGTGACGCCGCGAGAATCGGCTACAACTGCAGAAAGAGCGCCTTTGGCAGCTTCGTTGACTTCAGCAACAATTGCCTTTTTGTCTTCGAGTCCCAATGCCATTGGCTTAACTCCTGGATTGAATCCGGGTCTGTTGACCCAGTACTGACACATCCCCCCTACCTTTACAACAGAGGGGAACGATGCGGTAGCAGGATTCCAGAAGAGAAAGAATCTTTCTCGCTGGGTTTCCGGCACCGTCTACGCAGGAAGAATTAAGGCTTTGCGGCCTCCTGCGGTCTTGGACGGAGGTCGAAACCCCCAACCAATCAAGGCGCAAAATTATAGATTAAATTTTGCGCCTTGTAAAACCCATCAATTAGGCCTGAGCTTCCAGGGAAGCTTGGTCTACGGCAACACCGGCACCCATGGTGGTGGAGATGCTGACTTTCTTGATGAATACACCCTTGGCGGAGGACGGCTTGGCCTTCTTCAAGGCAACCAGCAGCGCTTCCAGGTTTTCTTTCAGCTGAACTTCGTTGAAAGAGACCTTGCCCAGAGTGGTATGAATGATACCGTTCTTGTCGTTACGGTAACGAACCTGACCAGCCTTGGCGTTCTTGACGGCTTCGGCTACGTTCGGAGTGACGGTACCCACTTTCGGGTTCGGCATCAGACCGCGCGGGCCCAGGATCTGGCCCAGTTGACCAACAACGCGCATAGCATCCGGGGATGCGATCACGACGTCGAAGTTCATCTCGCCTTTCTTGACCAGCTCAGCCAAGTCATCCATACCAACCAGTTCAGCACCGGCAGCCTTGGCGGCTTCGGCATTGGCACCCTGGGTGAACACGGCGACACGGATGTCACGACCGGTACCGTGCGGCAGTACAGTTGCACCACGTACGTTCTGGTCGGATTTACGAGCATCGATACCCAGGTTAACGGCAACGTCAACGCTTTCAACGAACTTGGCGGTAGCCAGTTCTTTCAGCAGGGCAATGGCTTCGTTGATGGAGTACTCTTTGGTACCGTCAACTTTTTCGCGAATAACGCGCATACGCTTGGACAGTTTAGCCATTGTCTTACTCCTCCACTACCAGGCCCATGGAACGAGCGGAACCGGCGATGCAACGTACTTTTGCATCCAGATCGGCACCAGTCATATCCGGCTCTTTGGTCTTGGCGATTTCTTGCAGCTGAGCCACAGTCACCTTACCAACCTTGTCTTTGTTCGGCTTGGCTGAACCAGACTGGATACCAGCGGCTTTCTTCAGCAGGAAGGAAGCGGGCGGAGTCTTGGTTTCGAAGGTGAAGGAACGGTCGCTGTAAACGGTGATCACGACCGGAGTCGGAGAACCTTTTTCCAGCTTTTCTGTACGGGCGTTGAATGCCTTACAGAATTCCATGATGTTCACACCGTGCTGACCCAGAGCAGGACCAACGGGAGGGCTGGGGTTAGCACTGCCAGCCTTAACTTGCAGCTTGATATAAGCTGTGACTTTCTTAGCCATTACAAAAATACCTCAAAAATGGGTTCTAACGCCTCGGAGACATGCTCCTGCAAACGGCTCCCCAACAAATAAAGGGGCAGCGAATTATAGAGATAATCGCTGCCCCTGACAACCGTTAAACGTACAGAGATTAATCAGCCTTTTTCGACCTGACCAAAATCCAGTTCTACCGGCGTTGAGCGGCCGAAGATCAGTACGGAGACCTTCACGCGGCTCTTTTCGTAGTCCACCTCTTCAACGGTACCGTTGAAGTCGGCGAACGGACCATCGGCAACCCGGACCATCTCACCCGGTTCAAACAGGGTTTTCGGACGCGGCTTGTCGTGGGCATCTTGCAGACGATTGAGGATGGCATCAGCTTCCTTATCGGAGATAGGAGCAGGGCGATCGGAGGTACCGCCGATGAAACCCATTACACGTGGTACATTGCGTACCAGGTGCCATGTGGTTTCATCCATCACCATCTGGACCAGGACGTATCCCGGGAAAAATTTGCGCTCACTCTTGCGCTTCTGGCCAGCACGCATCTCGACCACTTCTTCGGTCGGGACCAGCACTTCACCAAACAGCTCTTCCATGCCATGCATCTTGATATGTTCACGCAGGGATTTGGCAACACGGCCTTCGTAGCCGGAAAATGCCTGCACGACATACCATCTCATACGCTGTTCACGTTGTTCAGTCATGGCTTATCCTTACACACCGGTAATCAGGTTGACCAACCAGACCAAGGCGCCGTCCAACACGAACAGCAGCAGCCCCATCACGGCAGTCACCGCCAGCACAATCAGGGTTGTCTGAATGGCTTCCTGACGGGTCGGCCATACGACCTTGCGGACTTCCAGGCGAGACTCACGGGCAAACGCCAGTGTTGCCTTGCCCTTGGTGGTTTGCAGGGCCACTGCACCGGCAGCAGCGATGACAACGACCACACCCAGGGCGCGGACGGCAGCAATAACGTCGCTCAGCAGGTAATTGCCCACTACAGCGGCCGCCAGGATGATGAAAACCAGGCCCCAAAGCAGGGTATCCTTGCTTCCGCCCTGACCCTCAGAACTAACACTCATACAACCCACCTGTATCTGACGTAACCAAAGACACAAAAGCCCCGTACGAGACGAGGTATATGGCAGGGGCGGCAGGACTCGAACCCGCAACCATCGGTTTTGGAGACCGCTGTTCTACCAATTCGAACTACGCCCCTGCATAAGAAAGCCCCTATTATAGGGGCTTTGCTTTATTTATGTAAGCCAAGATTAAGCGATAACTTTGGCTACAACACCAGCACCTACGGTACGGCCACCTTCACGGATAGCGAAACGCAGGCCGTCGTCCATCGCGATCGGGGCAATCAGGGTAACAACCATCTTGATGTTGTCGCCCGGCATTACCATCTCTACGCCTTCCGGCAGTTCGATGGTACCGGTCACGTCGGTAGTACGGAAGTAGAACTGCGGACGGTAGCCCTTGAAGAACGGAGTGTGACGACCGCCTTCTTCCTTGGACAGCACGTACACTTCGGATTCGAACTTGGTGTGCGGCTTGATGGTGCCCGGCTTGGCCAGTACCTGACCACGCTCTACGTCTTCACGCTTCACGCCACGCAGCAGCGCGCCAACGTTCTCACCTGCACGACCTTCGTCCAGCAGTTTGCGGAACATTTCAACGCCGGTACAGGTGGTCTTGGTGGTATCTTTGATACCAACGATTTCCACTTCTTCACCAACCTTGACGATACCGCGCTCTACACGACCGGTTACTACGGTACCACGGCCTGCGATGGAGAAGACGTCTTCGATAGGCATCAGGAACGGCTGGTCAATGGCACGCTCCGGCTCCGGAATGTAGGTGTCCAGGTGGCCAGCCAGTTCCAGGATCTTCTCTTCCCACTGAGCTTCGCCTTCCAGCGCTTTCAGTGCGGAACCACGGACTACCGGCAGGTCATCACCCGGGAAGTCGTACTCAGACAGCAGTTCGCGAACTTCCATCTCGACCAGTTCCAGCAGCTCTTCGTCATCTACCATGTCGCACTTGTTCATGAACACGATGATGTACGGAACGCCTACCTGACGACCCAGCAGGATGTGCTCACGAGTCTGCGGCATCGGGCCGTCAGTCGCTGCTACTACCAGGATTGCGCCGTCCATCTGGGCAGCACCGGTGATCATGTTTTTAACGTAGTCGGCGTGACCCGGGCAATCTACGTGGGCGTAGTGGCGGGTAGCAGTGTCGTATTCTACGTGGGAGGTGTTGATGGTGATACCACGCTCACGCTCTTCCGGTGCCTTGTCGATCTGGTCGAAGGCGAAAGCTTTACCACCGAAGTGCTTGGCCAGCACGTTGGTGATGGCGGCGGTCAGGGTGGTTTTACCGTGGTCAACGTGGCCGATGGT
>NZ_JBFODR010000044.1:0-88032 GCF_040908425.1 Aeromonas sp. R2-1 | reverse complement strand
GACGAGCTACCGAGCTGCTCCACCCCGCGTCCGAATTGTATTGCCACCACAAAAAGCAGAGCAGTTGCTTCTTGCTGTCTTCGTCTCCACCGCAGCGCTATGCGCTTGCCATGGATACAAATAGTTGGTTGCGGGGGCCGGATTTGAACCGACGACCTTCGGGTTATGAGCCCGACGAGCTACCGAGCTGCTCCACCCCGCGTCCGAGGTCGCCCATAATAGGCGCCAACGCTGAGATTGCAAGTAAATATCCTAAAAAAAGTTTATTCGGGGATTAAACCGTCACATACTGCGCTCTTTTGCAACAAATCGCAGTTTTTTCAGGCAGCTAGCGATCTCTCGCCCCTCAGGCCCCTCCCCGCGCGCCCCCCGACTTGCCCCTCTTTGCCATAAAAAAAGCCCGCACAACAAGGTGCGGGCGGGAGGATGCGCCGGGATCAGGCCAGCTGGTGCAACACGCTGGTCGCCGCAATCTGGGCGATGATGAGGCCGCACAGGGTCACGGAGACCACCACGGGGGCCGTCTCCTGCTGACGGTAGATGGGGCTGAACCAGAGCAGCAGGGCTGCGACCAGCAGGCCGGCCTGGGTCAAGACTGCAGGGATCAGCGGGTCGAGCCCTGCGCTGCTCCCCTGCCAACCCACCAGCACCGCCAGCCAGATAAGACTCAGGATGGCGGAGACCAGCCCCGCCAGGGGCAGCAGCAGATTGAAGGCTTGCAGGCGGTGGCGGGCACGCAGCAGCATCAGGTGGGCAAAGGCCGACCCCAGCAGCACCATCTGCAGCAGGCCGCCGAGCCAGCCCTGGATCTGCATCAGACCCAGTCCGTAGAGGGCGAGCGGCATGGCGGGCAACCACAGCAGGGTGGCGGGGATGGCGCGCTTGCCCTCCAGGCGAGACTGGACCAGGGAGAGCACGATACCGAGCACCAGGGCGGCCCCCCCGCTCCAGATGAGCCAGCCCGCAACCTTGGCCTCCACCGCCAGCATCAGAGAGAGCCCGGTGATCACCCAGACCGAGAAGAGCTGGGTAGTGATCCGCGAGCGCTGGCCCGGGCAGAGATCCCCGCGCCACAGGACGAGCCCCACGGCGATCAGGGCCCCCAGGGCCATCAGACCGGTCAGGGGAAAGAGCCAAAAAGGAAGTTGGACGAACATAGGGTCTCCGGCAGCAGTCCGGGTGCGGGTGCACCCGTCACAGGGTAAGGAAGGACAAGAGGCAGGGAGTATATCCAAACTCCCCCCGTCTTCCCAACGTCGCCGGTCAGCTTTGTCCCCGGGCAAGGGCGACCACCCGGGCAAACATCTGCTTGAGCACAGGGGGAATGTGCTCGCTGCCGAGGCGCTCCGCCTCCTCCACCACCGCCAGGGCCATGCCTGGCTTGCTGCGATGGTGGATCGCCTTGGCGATGATGCGCCCGGCGTTGAGGGTGGAGCGCCCCCCGACCCCCGCCTCGCGCCGGAACACCCCCTCGAACCCGTTCTGGTAGAGGTAGTGCTCTATGTCTGCCGCCGGCAACTGGGTCAGCCGATCCCGCTCGCGCTCCCCCTTGAGCAGGGAGCGGGCGGAGCTCGCATACTTGGCACCGGCCTCGTCACCGTCGGTGAGCAGGTGCCACTCTATGCCAAAGTCCCGGGCCACCTTGATGAGGGGGGCCTGGCCGCACTGGGCGAACTCGATGATGCGCACCCCCTCCGCCCGCAGGCTGTAGCCGCAGATCTGGGCCAGCTCCGAGAGCAGCCAGATCTCGGTCTCCCCTTCCACCAGCAGCCAGCAGCGGGCAAACATCGACATGGGCCTGTTGATGCGCACATGGAAGGCAATCTTGCGCAGATCGTCGCTGCTGTAGCGCTCCCCTCCCAACTGATGGCAGAGGATGTCCTGCTGGCGGCGCACCAGACGGCGCACCTGATTGAGGGGCAAGGAGGAGAGCAGGTCCCCCGAGTTGGTGGTGAGCAGCTTCTGGCCGGGCAACTGCTCCAGCAGACCCCAGGCCAGGGCCAGCATGGTGGGATGCAGGCGGCTCTCTGGGTCTTCCAGCATCAATATGGGTCTGGCCCCCTCCTCCAGCTCCCGGTTGCCCCGGGCGTGGAGCAGCATGGCCGCCATGCCCGCCATGGCCAGTTGCAGCGCCCGGTTATCCGCATTGCGCAGCAGCACCTGCAGGTTGCCGGGATTGCGCAGGGTCATGGGGCGATTGACGATATCCCGCTGGCTGCGCGGCTTGTGCTTGATGGGCGCCAGGGCACTGAAGTAATGCTCCATCAACTGCTGCACCGCCTGCAGCGCCTCCTTGAGTTCAGGCTCGCCGATGCGCTGGGGCTCGTCGGTGAGCTTGCCGGCCAGCTCGTCCAGCCGCTGCTCGCACAGATCCCCCCAGGGCAGCCGCTCGATGCCCTCCCGGGCGGTACGGGCATCCCGCAGCCTGAACACCGGGTTCATGGTGATGAGCAGACGCACCAGCGCCTCATTGTTGTCGATGGCCAGGCTCTTGCCGATGCCGTCGAGAAAGTCGTGGGTGGTGAGCACGCTGCCATCGTCCTGCAACTCGGCACTGGCACGATAATGCACCCGGTGGAACTTGTCCTTGTGGGGGATCCAGGCCGCCCCGAGGCGGGCCAGACGGCGGGAGTGCTGGCACATCTGGGGACGATACTCGCTGAAGGTGAGCACCAGTTGCAGCGTGCGCGAGGGTTCGAGCTCGGGATCTTCGGGCCGGTGAAAATCATCCTGACCAAATTGATAGGGCTCGGCATCCCCCAGCAGGCACCAGAGGGCCCGCAGCAGGCTGGATTTGCCCCAGGCGTTTTCGCCGATGAGCACAGTGGTGTTGTCCAGCCCGAGGGAGAGGCGATTTATTCCGCGAAAACCTTTGACTTCAATGCGTTCCAGAAACATGCGGCCATATCCAGTCCATCCTGATGGCGCAATAGTGGCAAAGTTGCCGGAAAAATCCTATCGGGTTACGGCGTTTTCAGCGGGAACTGTGAGGAACGAGCGGTTCGGGCGGCGTCGGCTGGGTGGCGCGATAGAGGGGGGCATTCCAGTGGTTGAACCAGAGATGGCGAGTACGGGTCTGACGTTTGCGATGATTCAATGGGCATTCCTTTCAATGGACAAGGGACAGAGGGTACACCTCTTTTGCCCAGAGTCTCAGGGTTATCTGTGACAGGAGAATGACAACTGGGCCCGCCACTGGCCCGGGCTCAGGCCGAACGCCTCCCGAAAACGGTTACCAAAATGGGCCTGGGAGGAGAAGCCGCACTGGGCGGCGATGCTGGCCAGAGGCTCGCTTCCCGCCAGCAACTGCTTGGCCCGCTTGAGCCGCAGCCCGAGCAGGTAGCGGTGAGGCGGACAGCCCAGGCTCTGCCCGAACATCCGGGCGAAGTGGTATTCGCTCAGACCCGCCTCCCGGGCGAGCTCTCCCAGGGTGATCGGCTCGGCCAGGTGAGCCTGCAGATACTCCTGCACCCGGCGCACCACGGCCGGGGCCAGGCCGCCGCGCACCTCCGGCAGCGCCGGGGCCTCGCGGGTGTGATGGCGATAGGCGTGCAACATCAGCATCCAGGCACCGTGGGAGAGGGCCATGCGATCGATGCCGTGCTGCCAGTCGAGCTTCATCAATTGCCCCTGCACCAGGGCCGCCGCCTGGGGATCGTCGATGAAGGTCTTGTCTTCCAGTTGCAGATGACGCCCCTCCTTGTCGCACGCCTGCTCGGCGATACGGGTGAAGTGGGCGGGGGTGAAGTAGAGGTGGAAAAAGCGAAACTCCTCGCGCACCAGCCATTCGGACCTGTGGTGATCCGGCATGATGCACACCTTGCCGGCACCGCCATGGCCACCGGGGCCGTCCAGCCGCTCGGTCTGCTCGCCCCCCTGCAGGTAGACGCTGATGGTGTGGTTGCCCGGCTTGTGGTAGCGGGTCTGATCGTAGCGGTTGCACCAGCTCGCCACCCCGAGTCCGGGCTCCAGCCAGCAGGAGTCCTCCAGCCTGGCACCGGTGCTCACCAGGGCATCAAAGACCCCTGCCTGTCTTGTCTGCTGCATGGCATGCTGCACGCTTGCGTCCCTCTCTGGCACTTGCCGCCCCTTTCCTGTCGCCATCTTATCGCGCCTCATGGTCAAAGGCTGCGCCTCCGTTGAAAAAACCGCAAGATGGTGCAAGCCGGCACCCCGCCTCACGGTTCATGCTGATCACATCATCTTCTCTTGATGGGATCACACCATGAATCTGATGCTCTATGTTTCCACCGTCCTCATCTGGGGCAGCACCTGGATTGCCATCGCCTGGCAGCTCGGCCCCATCCCCATCGAGGTCTCGGTGCTCTATCGTTTCGCCCTGGCGGCCCTGGCCCTGTTCGCCCTGCTCACGGTGAGCGGCAAGTTTCCGCGCCTGCCCTGGGCGGGCCAGCGTTATGCTGCCCTGCTCGGCGCGTTGCTCTTTTCCACCAACTTCCTCTGTTTCTACCACGCCACCCTCTATATCCCGAGCGGCCTGTCGGCGGTGATTTTCGCCAGCGCCAGCATCTTCAACGGCCTCAATCTCTGGCTGTTCGAGGGTAAACGACCGGGCCTGCGCTGGCTGCAAGGATCGTTGCTGGGGCTGCTTGGCACCCTGCTGCTCTTCTGGCCGGTGCTGGCGGATGCGCAACTGGGTGCAAACGGCTGGAAGGGCTTGCTCTTTGCCTGCGCCGGCACCCTCTGCTTCTCCCTGGGCAACCTGGTCTCCGCCCGGGGACAGCGCCAGGGCTATCACGTATTACAGATGGTACCCTGGGGCATGGTCTACGGCGTGGCGCTGCTGCTGGGCTGGGTCACGGTACTCGGTCAGTCACTCACCCTGCCCACCGACCCGCGCTACCTCGCCGCCATGGTCTATCTGGCCATCTTCGGCTCCGTCATCGCCTTCACCGCCTACCTCACTCTGGTGGGGCGCATCGGTGCCAGCAAGGCGGCCTACGCCACCGTGCTCTTCCCCCTGGTGGCCCTCACACTCTCCACCTTCTATGAAGGCTTTGTCTGGCAGACGGTCTCCATCGTCGGCGTGGTGGTGAGCCTTATCGGCAACCTGGTGATCTTCGCGCCCCCCGTCAAGGCGTGGCGCTGGCCGCTATCAAGGGCCGCAAACGGTACTTGCCCCTGATGCCACCAGCCCCTAAGGTAACCGCGTCCAACACACGAAGAGGGAGGACGCATGTTACTGGAAGGGCTGGAGACACTCTGTCTGCTGGCAAGCGAGGGCACCATGGCCAAGGTTGCAAGCCGCCTCTATATCAGTCAGTCGGCGGTCAGCAAGCGCATCGCCCAGCTGGAGCAGCGCCTTGGCAAGAAGCTCATCGAGCCGGATGGCCGTCATATCCGCCTCACTCCCCAGGCCCGTGAGCTGCTCGCCCGGGTAGCCCCGAGCCTCGCCGAAATGAAGGGGGTGCTGGCGGACAGCCAGATCCTCACGGATCAGACCCCTCTGTCCATCGCCTGCTCCGAAACCCTGCTGGCGGGCTACCTCGCCCGCTTCATGCACGCCTACCTTGAACGGGATCCCCACATTGCCCTCTCTACCCACCACACCCCGGTCATTCTGGCCCGGGTGCGCGGCGGGGATGCCCTGCTCGGGATCTGCGCCGGTCGCCTGCCGCCGGGCCATGGGCTGTGTGCCGAACGGCTGCTGGAGGAGCCCTTCTATCTGGTGGGGGAGGCTCTGGATGAGGCGGCGCAGCCGGATCACCAGGGCGCCTTGCAAGAAACTGTGACCAGCAAGCAACTGGCTGAAGGCGACGTGAGTCAGGGGATGCAGGGCAAGGTGCGCAAGATCCTGACCATGGATCTGGAGAACCCCTCCAACCGCTATCTGCGCGAGCCCCTGGCCGCCCTCGGGCTTATCCCCGCCATGGAGCTCGATTCCTACCTGGCGCTGATCGAGCTGGCCAAGGCAGGCATTGGCCCCGTGCTCCTGCCCGCCGGCCTGCTGGCGCTGGTGGGTGAGCAGGGGACACAGGCACGCCCCCTGCCGGGACTGGGCCGCCCGCTCCACCTGGTCTATCGGCCAAACAGCCTCAAGCGCGATCGCATTGCCCGCCTGGTGCAGGCGCTGCAAGCCCATTTCCGGCAACTGACGGCACTGGGCTGAAACGCAAGAGGGCCCGATCTGCTATCGGGCCCTCGTCATGGGGGGTACCGGCTCAGCCCAGCCAGGCAAAGAGCTCGGGGTACTGGCTCCACACCAGCTTGGCGGACATCACCAGGGAGACGGTCACCAGCAGCGGCTTGATGAGCTTCACCCCTTTTTTGAGCACCAGCTTGGAGCCCATGCGCGCCCCGATGAACTGCCCCAGCGCCATGCACAGCCCCACGCTCCACACCACCTTGCCCCCCAGGGTGAAGAAGAGCAGGGAAGCGATGTTGGAGGTGAAGTTGAGCAGCTTGGTGTGGGCAGTGGCCCGCGCCATGCCAAAGCCCGCCAGGGCCACGAAACCGATGGCAAAAAACGACCCCGTGCCCGGCCCGAAGAAGCCGTCATAAAAGCCCACACCCCCGCCCACCAGCAGGGCGAACGCCATGGGGGTGAGGCGGCGCTGGCTCTCCGCATCGCTCACCCTGGGGGAGAAGTAGAAGTAGCAGGCAAACGCCATCAGCAGGAAGGGGAGCAGCCGCTCCAGGATGGCGGCATCGATGGTCTGCACCGCCAGGGTGCCGATGGCCGCCCCGATGAAGGTGCAGATGACCGCCGGCCAGATGATGGCCCACTCAAGGAGCCCCTTGCGAGCATAGAACCAGGTGGCGGAGAAGGAACCGAAACTGCTCTGCAACTTGTTGGTGCCAAGCACCAGGGCTGGCGGCATGCCGGTGGCCAGCAGGGCCGGCACCGTCAAGAGCCCTCCGCCCCCGGCGATGGCATCGATAAAGCCGGCGATGAGGGCCACCCCGAACAGGGCGACCAGGGTGAGCAGTTCCAGTTCCATCCATAGACCTCGTGTGATTGGCGGCGCCCGGCATGACCCGGAGCCTGAAGGAGTCAACAGGTCGCTATCCTAGCGAGGGCGGGCTCATGAAGCCAACGAAACAATGGCAGCCAACTAATTCCTTATTTTCATCAATCAGCGTGCGAGAAGGCCTGTGCTTTGATAACCGCCACCCCCTGCAGCAGGGGCGCTTCATCCGCACCGGGCGCACGGCTTACCCGGCCAGCCATGTAGCGGCTGCTGATGAGGATTAATCCAGAGCGCGGCTCTGGCCCTTGATGGTCTCCAGCTCCTCCAGCAGGGGCGCTTCATCCGCACCGGGTGCACGGCTCACCCGGCCAACCATGTAGCGGCTGCTGATGAGGATTAATCCAGAGCGCGGTTCTGGCCCTTGATGGTCTCCAGCCCCTCCAGCAGGGGCGCTTCATCAGCACCGGGCGCACGGCTTACCCGGCCAGCCATGTAGCGGCGGCTGATGAGGATTAATCCAGAGCGCGGCTCTGGCCCTTGATGGCCTCCAGCCCCTCCAGCAGGGGCGCTTCATCCGCACCGGGCACACGGCTTACCCGGCCAGCCATGTAGCGGCTGCTGATGAGGATTAATCCAGAGTGCGGCTCTGGCCCTTGATGGCCTCCAGCCCCTCCAGCAGGGGCGCTTCATCCTCGCCGGGTGCACGGCTTACCCGACCAGCCATGTAGCGGCTGCTAAAGAGATTGAACCAGAGCTGCAGCGCCTGTCCCGCCCGCAGCTCCCCGGCCACTTCCAGCACGCAGGCGGCCACCTCGGCAGTGCACAGGTGCTCGTCGCTGTGGGCGACGCGCATGCCGTAGGTAGAGAGCGCATCCGGCTTGATGGCGAGCACCGGGAAACCGTCCAGATAGGGACTCTTGTTGAACATCTTGCGCGCCTCGGGCCAGGTGCCGTCCAGCAGGATGAACAGCGGCTTCTTGCCGGGGGCCAGTACCACCTCGCCGGTCAGGCGGTCGGGCGCTTTCTCGCAGGCGGGAAAGACCACGTAGGGCTGCCAGGCGGGATCCGCCAGCAGGGCCAGCAGCTCGGGATGGGGTTCGGTACGCGACCAGAGAAAGGCCCAGGTGGAGTCCGGCAGCACGTCGGCGATGAGGCGCCCGGTGTTGGAGGGCTTCATGGGCTCGCTGTCATACATCATGAGGCAGAAACCGGCCTCGGCCTTGAGCGCCGGGCGCCAGTCGCAGGCACACCAGTCGGGGCGCAGCTGGCAGGCATCGCAGCGTGGTACGCTGCCGCCACGGGCAAGAAAGGGTCGGGTCGAGACGCTCTTGCGCCAGATGCGCAGGCGGTTGACGGCGTGATCGGGGATGGGCTTCATGGAACGCGGCTCTGACGGTGCCTGTGGCGGGACAAAAGGGGGCTGATTGTAACGGCGCGCCCTCCTGGCGGCAAGGCTTGCCGGGCGGCGCCCTGCCCCCTTCCCTCCCCACGCTCTGCCCGCTTCCCCCCATGAAAAAAGGGGCCCTGAGGCCCCTACTCACCATCCGTTGCAACCGGGTCTGGCGACGTCAGACCGCCTTTCGCAGGATCTGCTCCAGATAGTGCGCGAAGCTGTGGCCGTGGTGCTCCAGCAGTTTCGGGAACATGGAGATGGAGGTCATGCCCGGGAAGGTGTTGATCTCGTTGAGCAAAATCTCCCCCTCTTCGGTCAGGAAGAAGTCGATGCGCGACAGATGGGTCAGCTTGAGCTGACGGAACGCCTTCAAGGCGTACTCGTGGATGGCATCGGCCTGGGCCTGAGTCAGCCCCTCGGCCTTGAGCGCGGTCTCGGTGTGACTGGCGCTGCTGTACTTCTCTTCATAGGTGTAGAACTTGTCCTGGGGTACGCAGATCTCCCCCGGATAGGTGGCCACCAGCTCGTCACCATACTGGTAGACCGCCACTTCCAGCTCGCGGGGCTTGACCGCTTTTTCGATCAAGACCTGCTCGGAGTAACCGAAGGCATCGGCAATGCCCTTCACCAGGTCTGCCTCGTTGCTGGCGGAGTAGCAACCCACGGAAGAGCCCTGGGAGGCCGCCTTGATGAAGACCTTGCCCCACTTGGCCAGCGCCGCTTTCGCCTCGGTCAGGCTCGCCTCGTCCTGCTCGGTCAGGAACAGGTAGGGGGTATTGGGGATGCCGATAGCGGTGAGCCACAGCTTGGTGGTGATCTTGTTGAAGCACACCTTGCTCGCCTCGGCGTCACAACCCAGATAAGGCAGGCCGGCCAGCTCGAGGAAGGATTGCAGATCGCCGGTCTCACCGGGATAGCCGTGGATGCAGGGCACCACGTAGTCCACCGGACGGGCCACGCTGTCGAACGAGAGCAGCTTGTCCAGCCCCAGCTTGCACTCGCGACCGTCGGCGGAGAGCCAGCGGTCGGCAAACATCTCGACCCGGGTCACTTCGATACCGGGCAGGAGCCCGAGCTGTTTTTCGAGGAAATTGGCGCTGCGCAGCGAGACTTCGTGCTCGGAGCCGCCACCGCCGCACAGCAGCAAGACATGCATGTTCTTCATTAGATGTGATCCCTTGGGAGAAGCGGCTTCGTCATCACCATGTCAAACCCAACCGCATGAAAACCGGACGAAGCCAGAAACGAACATAAGTGCGGGCAGTGTAGCAAGGGAGGGGAAGCCTTGTCAGCCGATGGGGCGCACCTCCCCCTGCCCGGGCAGATAAAAGTCTCTTCCTGTGTCAGAAACAGGATGAAATGCGCTCAGCGGGGGGGATCGACCCGCCCGGCGCCATTGCCGTTGACCCGAAACCAGCCGGCAATGCTGTAGCGCTCCCGGCTTGCGGGCAGCACCTCGTGGGGAAACTCTTCAGACAGGAAGAGCACCAGCCGCCCGCCCCGGGGGGAGACATCCATCAGAAACTGCTCGCTGTCGTCATAGACCCGCAATATTCCCCCCGCCTCTGGCTGCCAGTCGTTGTTCAGGTAGAACACCGAGGTGAGCCGGCGGTTGGATCGCCCGGCGAAGGCGTCGCGATGGGTGACGTAGAAGTCCCCCTGACGGTAGCGGGCAAAGTGGGCCTCGTAGTCGAACAGCCCCAGCATCAGGCTGCGATTGGCGGCCAGACGCAGGGACTCCATCCGGGCCAGATAGTCGGCCACCGGCGCGCCGAGGGAGGCGTCGAGCCAGTGGATCTGATCCCGACGGATATCGCGGTTGTCCTGATGCAGGGTCTCGCGCCCGATCCCCGCCGGTCGCCACTCGTCCGGCAGGCAGGCCTTGAGGGCATCCACCTCGGCGGCGGTTAAAAAATCATCCACTATCACCCAACCCCGGGTGTAGATGGCATCCATGACGGCTTGATAGTCCAAGATAGGCTCGCAGCGAGGGGAGAGAGTGCGCTTTGTAGCGACTTCGGACCATCGGCACAAACCGGATTGCTTCTCTTGAGAAGTCCCGCCATCAATAGGAGTCTGGGGGGAACAGACGCCCTCCCCCTTGCTCCCCGGCCCTCGGCCCGTTAACGTGCAAGGATTGTCCCCGGGCGCCTTGTCGCCCCTCTTGCATCAGGAGAAACCATGCCCCTGCCCCTCATCCCCCTGCAACGACTCGATGGCACGGCTTGGTCCACCGCCGATCTGCAGGGCCGTGTCGTGCTAGTGGTCAACGTGGCAAGCCGCTGCGGTTTTACCCCCCAATACACCGGGCTTGAGGCCCTCTATCGCCAGTTCGGCCCCCAAGGCTTCGAGATCCTGGGCTTTCCCTGCGATCAGTTCGGCCATCAGGAGCCGGGCGATGCCGAGGAGATCGCCCGCTTCTGCTCGCTCGACTACCCGGTCAGCTTCCCCCTGATGGCCAAGTGCGAGGTCAACGGCGCCGGGGCCCACCCCCTCTATCGCTGGCTCAAGGAGCAAAAGCCCGGACTCCTTGGCAGCGAGGCCATCAAGTGGAACTTCACCAAGTTCCTGATTGACCGTGAAGGCCGGGTGGTGGACCGCTTCGCCCCCCAGACCAGGCCGGAGGATCTGGTGCAGGCCATCGAGGGACTGCTCTGACGGGCGTGCGCCGAGGCCAGGGGGGCCCCTCTTAGCGCCCCCTGGCCTTTCCCTGCCGGGATGGCCGTGGCAACCCTGCTCGCGACACGGCTGCTGCGCGTGCGCCTCGCATCTGCTATATTACGCGCCCACTGTCTCTTGTGCGGTCGCTTTGCCGGGCTCAGGCCCAGCCTCGATGGCGGCCCACCCTATTTTCCATGTCGTGACGGACCAAGGCTGCCGTCACCCGTTGAGCCCAAGGCTCGGAGTGTCCCTCGAACATGTCATTCAATGAACTGGGTCTGTCACCGCACATCCTGCGGGCCGTCAAGGAGCTGGGTTACGAACAACCCACCCCCATCCAGCAGCAAGCCATTCCCGCCATCCTGGCCGGGCAGGACGTGCTGGGCGGCGCCCAGACAGGCACGGGCAAGACGGCCGGTTTCACCCTGCCCATGCTTCATCGGCTGCTGGCCAACCATGGCCGTGGCGGTCGCCGCCAGGTGCGAGCCCTGGTGCTGACCCCAACCCGAGAGCTGGCCGCCCAGGTGGGCGAGAGCATCATCAAATATGCCCACCACCTGCCGTTTCGTACCCTGATCGCCTATGGCGGCGTCAGCATCAAGCCGAACCTGGACGCCATCAAGCTCGGGGTTGACATCCTGGTCGCCACCCCGGGCCGCCTGCTGGATCTGCTGACCCAGGGCGCCCTGACCCTGAGCGCCCTCGAGGTACTGGTGCTGGATGAAGCGGACAGAATGCTCGACATGGGGTTCATCACCGACATTCGCCGCATCATGAAGGCCCTGCCGGAGGAGCGTCAGACCCTGCTGTTCTCTGCCACCTTCTCCAATGACATCAAGGCGCTGGCGGACGATCTGCTCAAGGATCCCACCCTCATTGAGGTGGATCCCAGCAACACCGCCGCAGAGCAGGTAAGCCAGCGCATCATCCAGGTCGATCGGGAGCGCCGCCGGGAGATGCTCTCCCACATGATTGGCCGTGGCAACTGGCAGCGGGTGCTGGTGTTCGTGCGCACCAAGCAGATTGCCGACAGGCTCGCCCAGCAAATGCAGAAAGATGGCCTGGATACGGTCGCCATCCACGGTGACAAGAGCCAGGGGGCCCGCAACCGGGCGCTGGCGGATTTTCGTGAAGGCAAGGTGCGGGTGCTGGTTGCCACCGACATCGCCGCTCGCGGCCTCGACATCGATCAACTGCCCCACGTGATCAACTTCGAGCTGCCCCAGATGGCGGAGGATTACATCCACCGCATCGGCCGCACCGGCCGTGCCGGGCGTGGCGGCGAGGCCATCTCCCTGGTGAGCCAGGACGAGCTGGGTCAGCTCAAGGAGATCGAGGCGCTGATCGGCCAATCCCTGACCGTGGAGATCCTGGAAGGGTACGAGCCAAGCGGCAAGCCGAGCCGCCAGACCCTGCCGGGCAGCAAGCCGGTGCAAAACCCGCCACGCGCCCGTGGCCATGCCAACGCCAAGGGCAAACCCGCCGCCGGGAAAGGCAAGGGGGATGGCGCCAAGAAGCCGGCTCAGCCTGCGCAAAACAAGTCCCGCAAGCGGGAAGTAGTGGGCGAGGACATCGGTTTCGCCCCCATGCGCCGCCTGCCCAAGGCCCAGCGGGGCGACTATCAGGACAACTCCAACGAGGAGTGAGGGGGTGCGAGCCAAACCTCCTGAACAACAAAAAACCGCCCTCGGGCGGTTTTTTCATGCGCCAGCCTCGGCAGACAGGACCAGATGCAGCAGGGGATAAGGTTTGCCCTGCCCGTCCAGTGCCGAGCGGCCCACCACCTCGAAACCCAGGTGGCGATAAAAACCGAGGGCCGGTTCATTTTGCTCGTTGACGTCCACCCGGGTCGCCCCCAGACGGTGGATGGCATCGGCTACCAGCAGACGGCCCACTCCGCCCCCCTGCCTGCCGGGGTCGACGAAGAGCATCTCAATATTGCCCTCGGCCACCCCGATAAAACCGACGATCACGCCATTGTCTACTCTGGCACAGTTCAGCGTCACGGCATCGAAATAGTGCTCCAGGATCAAGGGCCTCAGGGCCGCTATGTCGGCTTCTTGCAAGAAGTGGTGGCTGGCGCGCACCGAGGCCTCCCAGATGGTGATAAGGGTTGGGTGATCGCACTTTTGTGCGGCGTCAATTTTCATCGCTACCTCAATATGTTGCGGATAACAGCCCACGCCTTTGATGATGCAGCAGTCCATGGGACTTATTGCGGCGCCTTGATAACAAACCCTTTCTCGATGCCGGCCTTGAAACCGAGTCCCTCATAGAGGCGATGAGCGGCCTCCCGCTCCTCCCCTGAGAGCAGCATCACCTTGTAGCAATCCAGCTCCCAGGCCAGCGCCAGGGTATGCTCCAGCAACTGATGGCTGAGCCCCTGGCGGCGAAACGCGGCACCCGTGATCACATGCTCTATGATGCCGAAGGGTCGGCCGCCGTTGGTGAGGGTCGGGATCACCCCGAGCTGGCAGCTGGAGGCCAGCTGGCCCTCCACCAGGGCCACCATGATGCGGGTATGGGGCAGATCAAGCATCGCCGCCAATCCCTCGCGGGCCCCTTGCTCGTCGAGCACGGGGTCCTGAGGCCTGAGTTCCTGATAAAGGGCCAGCAGCCCGGCCAAGTCCTGCGCCTCACACTCTCTTATCACCACTGTCGTCATCATGCTGATCTCCCTTGGCATCGATATCAGGCGGGTCTTGGGGCAAACATGATGATGGCCATGCCGATCAGGGCCACCCCGGCCCCCACCAGATCCCACAGGCTGGGTTTGATGCCATCCACGGCCCAGAGCCAGAGAATGGCCACGAAGATGTAGACGCCGCCATAGGCGGCATAGACGCGGCCAGCGGCGGTCGGGTGCAATGAGAGCAGCCAGGCGAACAGGGCCAGGCTCAGGGCCGCGGGCAGCAGCAGCCAGGCGCTCTTGCCCTGGGTCAGCCAGAGATAAGGGAGATAGCAGCCCAGGATCTCGGCAACCGCAGTCACCAGAAACAGGGCCAGGGTCTTGAGTTCAACCATGAATACTCGGGATCCTTGCAGGCAGAATGGACTTCTTGTGGCAAATCATACTGTTATATCCAGCCACTGCAATCGGCTTTCGAGGTGCACGGTTCAGGGCACGGGAGGCAGATGGCGGAGCGCGAACAGGATCGAGGAACATCATGCGCTTGGCATGGCGTGCGGTAGGTATAGAGGGTATGCAAACAGGGGGTAGAAAGCCGACAGGGAACGGGCTGCGCTGTGCTTAAAAACAGTCAGGCCCGCCGAAGCGGGCCTGACGACAGGATTAGCGGGTCTTGACCGCCTGCAGCAGCACGGAGACATCCGGCCCGAAGCGGCGGGCTCGGATGGCCTCCTGGATAACCTGCTCGTCGTAGCGACTGGCGGGGTAGACCACCACGCAGGCGGTGTCACCGGGAGCGAGGAAGTGGGTCTCGCCAAAGGGGGTGTAGCGGGTGGCACCGATGCTGATGAGCGCATGGGCCGGGCGCCCCGCCTGGGTCAGCAGCCCCTGGATATGCTCGGCCGGGCCTTCGTCCTGCTGATGGTTGAATTTGTCGATGGCCCACGCCAGCAACTGACCGTGGAAATAACTGTAATCCACCGCCGCGCTGTCGATCCCGTAGGGGTGCAGCTCACCATCCCGCTCCAGATAGCAGGCAATGCGGTAGTCATCGAGCTCGCATCCGGCGGCAAAGTGGGTCAGGGGCAGCAGGTTCGCGGCCAGCCCCTTGCTCTCTTCACCCCAGTTCTTCTTCTCGCTGATCTTGTTGGCATTGGGGCGACGGATGGAGCAGTCGTTGTAGGCGCCAAACGCCTTGGGATGGATGGCCACCACCTGCTCCCCCGTGTACTCCAGCTCGCACCACAGTGCCACCTCGGGTTCAATCTGCACCTTTTCGTCCCCGCTCACCGCCGCCTCCGGCAGGAAGATGGCCTCGCCGCTCAGGGGAAAGACCCCGAGCTGGCCGGGATGGTTCGGCACATAGAAGGGGAACAGCGCCTTGGGGGCGACCTTGTCGTCAACCTTGACGGCGACGAAATCCGCCGCCTCCCCTGCCTGCTCCAGGTGACCGGCGAAGTTGCCCGCCACGCCCAGTCCGATAAAGGGGGTCTGTGAGGTGATCTGCATCTGTGGCTCCACTGGCGCGGCCGGGGCCGCCGCCTCGTTGTCGTTGTTCAGGGCGGCAATACCGCCAAAGAGGGAGCTCATTAGAGCACAGCCCCCGGACGGCGCCCAGCCACCAGGCCACAAGCTGTGCACCAGGGCGGATTTTCCCTCACCATCTGGTCATAAAGTCGGCAGTCGATGCGAAGCTGTGATCCCGATGCTTGGGAGAGCCCGGCACTTTTGCTAGGCTGCCCTATTCATTTGCCGTTCGGGAGCCGTCGCAAGGCCATGACCACCCACTTTCAGGGGCGCTTCGAGGTGGAGTTCAAATACCGCCTGACGGACAGCGCCGCCTTTGTGCATACCCTCACGGCCCTCGGCCCCGAGGTGATGGTGGCGGACAATCATGAGCAGGACTGCTACTTCGACACGGCAGATGGCGCCCTGGCTCGGGCAGAGAAGAGCCTGATCATCCGCACCATGTCCCCCAGCGGCATCCGGCTCTGGATAGTCAAAGGGCCCGGGCCCGATCGCTGCGAGGCGGTCAACATCACCGATGCGGACAAGGCGACCAGCATGGTGCGCACCCTGGGCTACCAGCCGGTACTGACCATCGACAAGCGGCGCAGCATCTATTTTCTGGGGGCCTTCCACGTCACGGTGGATCACCTGGCAGGTGTCGGTGATTTTGCCGAGCTCGCCATCATGACTGACGACGAGGCCGCCCTGCCCGCCTACCGCGCGCAGTTGCTGGCGCTCGCTAGCCGGCTGGGACTGGCGCCCGAGATGCGGGAAACCCGCTCCTATCGCACCCTGTGCGAGCAGCGAGCCCCCCTTTGACAAGCGGCAACAAGAGGAATCTGCCCATGATCGACAAACTCGCCTGGCTGACCTTCAAGGAGGGACAACTGCTGTGCGCCCGCTCCCACGGCAAGGACATCTACTACATTCCGGGGGGCAAGCGCGAGCCGGGCGAGAGCGACGAGGCGGCCCTCGTTCGTGAAATCGAGGAAGAGCTCGCGGTCACCCTGAAACCCGATACCCTGGCGTTCGCCTGCGAGTTCAGCGCCCAGGCGGACGGCAAGCCGCAAGGGGTGAATGTCAATCTGCGTTGCTACACGGGGGACGCCGACGGCACGCCCGTCGCCTCGGCGGAGATCGCCGAGCTGCGCTGGCTGGACAGCCGCCACCTGGCCGAAGTCTCCCCCGTCTCCCGCCTGCTGTTCCAGTGGCTGGCAGCGCAGGGACTGATCCATTAAGAGACGGCGCACCTGACCGGATGATGATGGCACCGGCAGGAGAGTCCGCGCCCGAGACGTTAATCCCCCACGTGGGCCAAGAGAGAAGATGAGGACATTCAATGGAGATCCTTGAGGTCGAGAGCACCAGAGGCATCAAACCGGCGCTGATCGCCCTGCTGCAAGATTGCGTGGCCAGCGGTGCCTCGGTGGGCTTTCTGCCTCCCCTGCAGGAAGAGCAGGGGCTGGCGTACTGGCAAGGCATCGAGGGGGAGCTGGCGGATGGAGTGCGCAAGCTCTGGGTGGCGTTTGATCAGCACCATCTGGTGGGCGCCCTGCAGCTCTCCCTGTGCACCAAGGCCAACGGGGGCCACAGGGCCGAAGTGGAAAAGCTGATGGTCCACAGCCAGGCCCGTGGCAAGGGGGTGGGTCGCGCCCTGATGAACGCCATGGAGCAAGGGGCCCGGGACGCCAGGCGTACCTTGCTGGTGCTGGATACCCGGGTCGGCGACGTGGCCTCCAGCCTCTATCGCCAGCTCGGCTATCAGGAGGCCGGCCAGATCCCGGACTTCGCCCGCAATGGGGACGGCACCCTCGCCGCCACCCAGTTCTTCTACAAGCAGCTCTGAGGCAGACGGCCTGGCAAGACCGGACAGCGTGCCGGTCTTGCCCCCTCCAAAGCTCGGCGTACATAGGTTTTTGGTTCAATCAGACTCATCGGCAAGGAGCCATCATGATATTGGAAGTCGCCCATCTGCAGATCATTCCCGGCAATGCCACTGACTTCGAGCAGGCCTTCGCCCGGGCCCAGCACATCATCAGCGCCATGCCCGGCTACCTGGGCCACCAGTTGCAGCGTGCCCTGGACGATCCCCATCACTATCTGCTGCTGGTGCAGTGGGAACGGCTGGAAGATCACACCCGGGGGTTCAGGGGCTCCCCCCAGTACCAGGAGTGGAAGGCCCTGCTGCACCACTTCTACGACCCCTTCCCCAGGGTCGAACATTTTCAGGATGCAACACCGATCAGCGCCGCAAGCTGAACCTTGATCAGCTCGTCCCGTCACGGGCTGATCAATGGCGTCAGGCCAGTCGCTCGGCCCTGTGGGCAATCTGCGGCTCGGCAAAGGCGCTCTGGGCCGCGATGAGCTGCAGTTCGTAGGCATTCGCCTCCCAGGTCTGTCGCAGCACCGCATCCACCGCGGCGTTGGTGCGCTCGAAGGCGCTCACCCCCTCATATCCCGCCTGCAGGTTGGCCAGCATCAAGGCGCTGATGAGATCCCCCACGCCCACAGGTTGGCGCGCGAAATCGTAAAGGGGACGGGCGATCAGATAGTCTCCCTCGGGGGTGGCAAGCAGCATCTCGAAGCGGCCGGGGACGCTGGCGGCGCGACCCAGATGCTTGACCAGCACCATCTTCACCCCCTTCTCCAGCAACTGGCGTGCGGCGATCCGAGTCTGGGCCAGGGTTGTCAGATGGACATCGCACAGGGTCTCCAGCTCCAGCAGATTGGGGGCCATGATGTCCGCCACCGGCAGGGCCTGCTCGGTGAGAAAACGGGTGACGCCCGGGGCGACGATGCACCCCTTCTCCGGATGCCCCATCACGGGATCGCAGAAATAGAGGGCCGCCGGATTGGCTCGCTTCACCGCCGCCACCACCGCCAGGATCTCGTCCCCCTGCTCCGCCGAGCCCAGATAGCCGCTCAGCACCGCATCGCAGCGCGCCAGCACCTCGATATTGCAAAGCCCCTGGCACAGGGCGGCAATGTGGCCCGCCGGCATCGCCATTCCCTGCCAACCCGCCTCGTACTGGGTGTGGTTGGAGAACTGCACCGTATTGATGGGCCACACCTCCATGCCGAGACGGCGCATGGGGAACACGGCGGCGCTGTTGCCGGCACAGCCAAACACCACGTGGGACTGGATAGAGAGAATGCGTTTCATCGACACCACCGCACAAGAAGCCTGAGGAAAAGAGGCAATATATCGGATGAAGAGACGGCTCTTCCAGCAATTAACGCCCTGACTCCCTATTTATGCTTCTGCAGGCCTAACCTGCCGCATATTTGACCGCCGCTACCCTGTTTCTGTACAACCCTGGAGCCATCTCCCCCGCTGCTGCGGGGTGATAAATGTATTTGGACGCCTCTTGTCTGATGGCATACAAGGTGGTTTTTCAATCAACCATAAACAGTCGGGATCAAGGATGAGGTCCGATGAAAAGGCGCCAGTCGGCAGTCGGCAGTCGGCAGTCGGCAGTCGGCAGTCGCAAAATAAGGCAACAACGGCAAGGGTCAAGGAGGCGTCGGAAGATCACAGGACAAAGGCGGCCTCCCCTTGCCTGACACCGTGGCAACGGCAAGCCATACGCAGTGGCGACAGCAAGTCGCCAGCAGTCATCAGAGGGAGCGCAGTGCCCTTGGACGTCTCAATCCCGGGCGAAGTGGTAGACCCAGCCTTCGTCCGGTGCCATCTCCTCCGGCAGGTCCACCAGAGCAGGCAGCGAGGTGACGACCCCTTCAGCCGCATATTGCAGGGCCATCAGGGCGCAGAGCGCGGCATCATAGGGATCCGTTCCAGGGATGAGGGACACCGGCAGGTGGGGTTGCAGCTCGGGCCGCACCGCAGAGGCTTTGCCCCCCATTTTGGCCAGAGCGGGATAGACCTCCAGCACCGCGCGCCCGGCAGCCCTCGCCTGTTTTGGCACCAGTTGCAGATCCCCGAGGCGCGGCAGCATGGAGAGGGCCAGGGTGGCGTTGTTGCCGAGCCTGTCGAAGGTTGCGGAGAGGGGCTTCTTGCCATAGTGCTGATGGAGCCAGCGCTCGCAATCCCGGTAGGCGTAAGGGTTGTCAATCTCCCGCTGAGGCACGGGAAAGCCGCTCCCCCGCCCCGCCAGCAGATCGGCGAGGGCGCGGGGAAAGGCCAGGGGCGCATCGATGCCGAGAGCAAGGCGCGGGCAGGCCAGTACCTGCATCAGCGCAACCTCGTCTTGCAGGGCCGGGCGCAGCAGGGCATCCAGATCCGGCGCGACCCGGGAGCTCAGCCGAAACAGGGGGGAGATCCCGAGCCAGTGCAGACGGGACTCCCTGGCCTGCCAACCCACCACCGCCACCGCCTGGGCATTGCCCTGCCAGCCCCTCACGTCCCAGCCGATGCCGATGGCGTCCATGTGTTCCGTTGTCATGCCCCTGTTACCTCTGTGCAGCCTTGATGGAGCACAGGGTAATGGCTGCCCCTCCTAAAGCAAGGGCAAGTTGGTCCCTAGAAGGATTTCTTGAAGTTGATCAGGGGCAGAATGGGGAAGATGCCGTTCTCGGCGTAGTTGGCCAGGCCAATCTGCAAGCCGTCCAGGTGCTTGGTGGCATTGACGAACCCCAGCTGGAAGGTGGTGCGTTCGGCATAGTTGACGAAGCCGACGTTGGCCAGGGCATTGCCCTGGGCGATGTTGACCGCCCCCCAGTTGAGCCCCTTCACATTGTTGGTCAGGTTGACGAAGCCCAGATTGAGGCCGGTATCCTGCCCTTCATGCCAGTTGACGGCGTTGATGGCGACCCCACCAAACTGGTGGCGCACCCGGCTCGCGCCAAAGAACACACCAAGCTGCAGGCCGGTGAACTGATCCACATCGGAGAGGGCGAACACCGGCAGATCGATCCCCTTCACCTGGCCGGTGCGGCCGTAGAGGAAGGAAGCCCGTGCTCCTTCCACCTGATTGGACGAGGGCAGGTTGACACCGGGTAGGGAGATCTGGACCGGCGTGCTGGCCTGGGCGACACCGGCGAGGGTCAGGGCACCACAGCCGAGCAGCAGGGCGAACGGTTTCATCGGGGATTCCTTGTGAAGAGGGTGTGGCTCAAGGGTACCAGCGCAGGCCCCGGGGGACGAGACCCCGACCCCTGCCCTGCGTCACCTCTCGTCTGAATCCGGGGATGGCTCTCTCGGTGGATTGGAAAATTCAAACAGAAACTAACATTTATGTCATTTACACCAAAGGTGGATTGGTTGCAGAATGCTCAAACGTGTGTTTGAACAGAGCAAACAACACGTAACACTGGGATGACGTGCTGTACCCGCAAGAAGGGTCGATTGACCCGCAAAAACAGTGTTCTGCCGAACCGGAGACCCATGATGAATATGGACGTGATCAAGAGCTTTACCGAGCAGATGCAAGGCTTTGCCGCCCCCCTCACCCGCTACAACCAGCTGCTGGCCAGCAACATCGAACAGCTGACCCGGTTGCAACTGGCGTCCGCCAATGCCTACGCCGAACTGGGGCTCAACCAGTTGCAGGCCGTCGGCAAGGTGCAGGATGCCCAGAGCCTGGCGGCCCTCGGCACCGTGCAGCTGGAGAGCGCCAGCCAGCTCTCCCGCCAGATGCTGGATGACATCCAGAAGCTCAGCGCCCTCGGCCAGCAGTTCAAGGAAGAGCTGGATGCCCTGACCGCAGATGGCATCAAGAAGAGCACGGGCAAGGCCTGATAACCCCTGGCTGCCCGTCTTGCGGGCAGCCACATCTCCCCACGACTCGACAGAACGGGCAAGTGCCCGCCCCGGGTGTGGGTGAAGGAGAACACATGAGCCAATCATCTTACGGCCCGCTGTTCGAGGCCCTGGCCCACTACAACGACAAGCTGCTGGCCATGGCCAGAGCCCAGACAAAGCGCACCGCCCAGGCCCTGCTGCAGACCAGTCTGGACGATCTGGGCCAGGTGCTGGAGCAGGGCAGCCAGCAGCCCTGGCAGCTGATCCAGTCCCAGATGAACTGGTGGCAAGATCAGCTCAAGCTGATGCAGCACACCCTGCTCAAGAGTGCAGGCCAGCCGAGCGAGCCGGTGATCACCCCGGATCGCAGCGATCGCCGCTTCAAGGCCGAGGCCTGGAGCGAGCAACCCCTCTATGACTACCTCAAGCAATCCTATCTGCTGACCGCAAGACACCTGCTGGCGGCGGTGGATACCCTGGAGGGCGTGCCCGAGAAGAGCCGGGAGCGACTGCGCTTTTTCACCCGCCAGTACGTCAACGCCATGGCTCCCAGCAACTTCCTGGCCACCAACCCGGAGCTGCTCAAGCTCACCCTGGAGTCCGACGGCCAGAATCTGGTGCGCGGCCTTGCGCTCCTGGCCGAAGATCTGGAGCGCAGCGCCGATCACCTCAACATCCGCCTGACCGACGAGTCCGCCTTCGAGCTCGGCCGGGATCTGGCGACCACCCCGGGCCGGGTAGTGCTGCGCACCGAGCTCTTTGAGCTCATCCAGTACAGCCCGACCACGGCGACGGTGGGCAAGACCCCGGTGCTGGTCGTGCCCCCCTTCATCAACAAGTACTACATCATGGACATGCGCCCCCAGAACTCCCTGGTGGCCTGGCTGGTCGCCCAGGGGCAGACGGTCTTCATGATCTCCTGGCGCAACCCGGGGGTGGCACAGGGGCAGGTCGATCTCGACGACTACGTGGTGGACGGGGTCATCGCCGCCCTGGACGCCGTGGAGGCGGCCACCGGCGAGCGAGAGGTGCACGGCATCGGCTACTGCATCGGTGGCACTGCATTGTCACTCGCCATGGGCTGGCTGGCGGCGCGGCGCCAGAAGCAGCGGGTACGCAGCGCCACCCTGTTCACCACCCTGCTGGACTTCTCCCAGCCCGGTGAGCTTGGCATCTTCATCCACGAGCCCATCATCGCGGCACTGGAGGCGCAGAACGAGGCCAGGGGCATCATGGACGGGCGCCAGCTGGCGGTCTCCTTCAGTCTGCTGCGGGAGAACAGCCTCTACTGGAACTACTACATCGACAGCTACCTCAAGGGCCAGAGCCCGGTGGCGTTCGATCTGCTGCACTGGAACAGCGACAGCACCAACGTGGCGGGCAAGACCCACAACAGCCTGCTGCGCCGACTCTACCTGGAAAACCAGCTGGTGAAGGGGGAACTTCGGATCCGCCACACCCGCATCGATCTCGCCAAGGTGAAGACCCCGGTGCTGCTGGTGTCCGCCGTGGACGATCATATCGCCCTCTGGCAGGGAACCTGGCAGGGCATGGCGCTGTTCGGGGGCGAACGGCGCTTCATTCTGGCCGAATCCGGGCACATCGCCGGCATCATCAATCCGCCGGATGCCAATAAATACGGCTTCTGGCAGAGCGAGGCCGAGGCGGACAGCCCGGCGCAGTGGCTGGCGGGGGCGACCCACCAGAGCGGCTCCTGGTGGCCCGAGATGATGCGCTTTATCAAAGACCGTGACGAGGCAGAGCCCGTCCCCGCCCGGCAGCCTGCCGAGGGGCTGGAGGCGGCCCCCGGCAACTACGTCAAGGTACGGCTTAATCCGGTGTTTGCCGGCGTCAGGAAGCAAGAAGAGGAACCCGCATGAGTACACAACCCCTTGCCGTGGGCCAGAAAGCCAGCCTGACCAAGCGCTTCGGCCCGGCCGAGGTGGCGGCCTTCGCCGGCCTCTCGGAGGATTTCAATCCCCTGCACCTGGACCCGGACTTCGCCGCCACGACGGTGTTCGAGCGCCCCATCGTCCACGGCATGCTGCTGGCGAGCCTCTTCTCCGGGCTCCTCGGGCAGCAACTGCCAGGCAAGGGGA
This sequence comes from Aeromonas sp. R2-1, assembly GCF_040908425.1. Lineage (NCBI taxonomy): Bacteria > Pseudomonadati > Pseudomonadota > Gammaproteobacteria > Aeromonadales > Aeromonadaceae > Aeromonas > Aeromonas sp. R2-1. The sequence continues at coordinate 65,111 of NZ_JBFODR010000044.1, read as the reverse complement.
GCATCTACCTGGGCCAGAGCCTCGGCTTCAAACTGCCGGTGTTCGTGGGGGACGAGGTGACGGCGGAGGTGGAGGTGATTGCCCTTCGAAGCGACAAGCCCATCGCCACCCTGGCCACCCGCATCTTCACCCAGGGCGGCGCCCTCGCCGTGACGGGGGAAGCGGTGGTGAAACTCCCTTGAGCGCCAGTGGCCCCCAGAGACACAACCAGCCCGGTCGGGCTGGTTTTTTTGCCTGTGTTCGCCCCTTTTTCGGGGCAATTCGGCCCGGGCCCTTTCCCTGCCCCGCCTAACTGCCTAGAATGAGCCCCCGCTGTTTCAGCCATTCATCCAGCTAGAGGATTTCCCATGGAGACGTTTCTGCTCGAAGGTCACCCCTTCGTTGCCTTGTGTGACCTGATCAAGCATCAGGGTTGGGCCGATTGTGGCGGTGCCGCCAAGGCGCTGGTCGCCGAGGGCCTGGTGGAAGTGGACGGTCAGGTCGAGACCCGCAAACGCTGCAAGATAGTCGCCGAGCAGGTGGTCAACTTCAACGGCATGAAGGTAGTCGTGAAAGAAGGCGTCAGCCCCGAGATCCTCTGATCCTGACGCCCTGCCACGCCAGCGCTTCCCAGCACAGTGGCCGAGCGGATGGTCAACTTCAACGGCATGAAGCATGAAGGCCGTGGTGAAGGAAGGGAGCAGTCCCGAGATCCTCTGATCCTGACGCCCTGCCACGCAAGTGCTACCCAGCACAGTGGCCAAGCGGATGGTCAACTTCAACGGCATGAAGCATGAAGGCCGTGGTGAAGGAAGGGATCAGTCCCGAGATCCTCTGATCCCGGCTTGAACAAGGGCGCCAAGCGCCCTCTGGCCTTCAGCTCGCCTTGATGGAGAGGGTCAGCACGAAGCGGGCCATGGCCTCGTCGCCGTTGCGCGACGGGCAGGTGGCCACCACCTGGATGGGGCGGTTGATGCGCTGACCGCTCGCCAGGGACTCGTCGATCATGACGTCGATAAGCTCCCCCGCCGCGCAATCAAACTGCACGTCCCCCTCCGGGCGCTTCAAAAACTCCCCCTGCACATCCTTGAAGGCGAAATGCACCTTCTTGCGCCGCGCCCGCCCCTTCTCCATGACCAGGAGCCCTCCCACCAGATCGGCACCGGTGGCGAGCGCCCCGAAATACATGCTGCCCAGGTGGTTGCGGGTGCGCCAGCCCAGCGGAATGCGGATGCGCAGCGCCCTGGCGTCCATCTGCTCGATGACGGGGGCACAAAAACCAATGACGGGAATGTAGCGCCAGGCGAACAGACGCAGGGCGAGGTTGGCTTTGAGGCGTTGCAGGTCCATTGCAAACTGATCCGATGAGTGAATGTGACGCAAATGTTGCCAGCCTGCTTCCCGATAGACAAGCCTCCCGTGCCATCCCTGTGAGCGGGCCCCCAAAGGGTATTTGCAAAATTCATGCAATGGCAGGTTCTATTTGCCTGGCAAATGATAAAACCGGCCTTTCCTGACCCCGGGTTGCCCCTCTCTTTCCCTTTTTCCGATTTTTTTCAAGGTCCCGCCCCGGATGACGGGACCATGACAGCCATATCCGAATGAAACACAACAAGAAATACTCCCCGTCAGGGGGCTAGCCCAGGATCCCGCCCCCGCCACTGGGATTAGTCGCAGTAACCAAACCCCCACTCCCTCGCTAGGCTGTTGCTGGCCCGGAAGTAGCCACTCGGCACCGGGTCAACCCGTCTACCAATCTCACCATAAGGATAGAGAGATGAGTCACGTGCAACAGTTGTTCAACGGGGGCGAGAGCGCCGGTACTTTCCAGCTCAACTTCAACAACAACCGTGCCTACGAGCTGTTTGGCCGGGAGTACCTCAAGTGCTATGCCAACCTCAGCGCCAAGGGGAAGATGAGCAAGCCCCTGCCCACCGGGCCGCTGAGCTACACCGTCGACTTCGCCATGGATTGCGGCTGCAGTTCGGTGCTGTTTGACTTCAACCTCGCCTACAAGAAGACCTTCGGCAACCAGTTGCAGGCCCCCCTGTGGCGCGAGTCCGACTACGAGGCCGAGCTGGTGCTCTGCCAGCTGGTGCGCGAGGCACCGGCCAACCGCCTGAGCAACCATGATCAGTTCGCCGAGGCCGAGGCCTTCTTCAACGACGTCAATCTGCCCGACACCGTCCGGGCGGTGGGCACTGATCCCTATGCCGACAAGGACGGCCTGGTGGAGTTCATCGTGGCCAACGAGCTGCTGGACGATCCCGCCGTCATGGCCAAGCTGGCGGAGCAGAAGGCCTACCTCATCGCCATCACCTCCGTGGTCACCGCCTACATCAACCGTTACGCCGAAGCCTATGGCGAGCAGTACAAGACGGACGCGGATCTCTGGGCCAGGGCCCTCTCCAAGATCCCCCTGATGGGGCCGAGCAAGATCGATCAGCAGAGCTACAGCCGCCACATCAAGGGGCTCAGCATCGCCACCGACTTCATCAACTTCATCATGGACGTGGTGGTGAGCCAGGGCACCACGGCGCTGGCCAGCTTCAACAAGTTCCTGCAAAAGCAGGGGGATGCCATCCGCTTCGGGGTGGAGAACAACAAGGACTTCTACAAGACCATCACGGTGGGGGTCACGGTGGAAGTGTTCAAGGTGGGCAACGAACTGGTCTATGTGCCGAAGATCAAGCAGTACCGCGTCAACTTCGACCGCCAGAACAGCAAGTTCACCTCCGCCTGTGCCAGCGCCGAGTTCGTCGACATCTACTTCAACTACCTCTATGCCGCCAACGTGTTCGACTACGAGGCCCTCAAGGACCCCGAGATCAAGCGCGACTTCGACAACTTCATCCAGAAGCAGCGCAAGGCACAAATTGAAGAAGCGGATACCTTCTTCAACGATGACTTCCCGCCCCTGGAGCCCAAGCTGGTCAGCCGCAGCAAGGCCACGGTGTAACCCCGCCAGTCAAAAAAACAGCCGGCAGATGCCGGCTGTTTTTTTAGGTGGGCCTCAGGCCCGTTTCTCTTCAAGCCAGGCCCCCTGGCTCTGCATCTCGAACAGCTGGGCATAATGCCCCCCCAGCGCCATCAGCTCGCCGTGGGTGCCGCGCTCGCTCACCCACCCGCGGGAGAGCAGCAGGATTTCATCGGCATCCACAATGGTGGAGAGACGGTGGGCGATGGCGATGGTGGTGCGGCCACGGCGCGCCGCCGAGAGCGCCTGGGAGAGGGCGAGCTCGGTCTGGGAGTCCACGCTCGCGGTCGCCTCGTCCAGGATGAGGATGCGCGGATCCCCCACCAGGGCACGAGCAAAGGAGAGCAGCTGGCGCTGGCCGGCGGAGAGGTTCTTGCCCCTCTCCTCCATCAGGGTGGCCAGGCCATCGGGCAGGCGGCGCACGAAATCGGCCAGCTGCACCTCCTCCAGGGCCTGCCAGAGCCGGCCATCCTCGATGCCGTCACGCCCAAGGCGCAGGTTCTCGGCCAGGGTGCCGACGAAGATGAAAGGATCCTGCTGCACCAGGCCGATGCTGCGGCGCACCGCCGAGAGGGCCAGGCCGTTCATGGGGTGATCATCGAAGTGGATGCTCCCCCGATCCAGGGGGTAGAAGCCCATCAGCAGGCTGATGATGGTGGACTTGCCGCTGCCGGTGTGGCCCACCAGCGCCAGCATCTGGCCCGGCCGGGTGGCAAAGCTCACATCTTGCAGTACCTGCTGCTCCCCGTCGTAGGAGAAGCCCACCCCGTCGAAGCGTACCCGTCCCTCCAGGGGGCGCACCGCCCCGTCGGTGCTCTCGCGGGTTTCATCGAGCAGGGCGAACACCCGCTCCCCCGCCACCATGGCCTGCTGCAACTGGTTGAGCTGGTTGGTCATCTCGATGAGGGGCTCGATCATCCGCCCCAGATAGCTGATGAAGGCGTAAAGCACCCCCACCTGGATGGCCCCCGCCGTGCTCAGCCCCTCGTGGGCAAACAGGGCCAGCAGACCGATGAGCACCATCATGTAGAAGAGATCGATGAGGGGGCGCAGCAGTATGCCGTTGATCTTGAGGCTCTTGATCCTGGCCTGCCAGTGCTGCTGGTTCACCTCGGCAAAGGCGTTGGCGAAGTGGCGCTCCTGCACCATGGCCTGGATCACCGGCATCCCCTGCAGGGACTCGTTGAGCCGGCTGTTGATGTCGGAGAGCAGGCTGCGGGTCGCCCGCACCACGGGCACGCTCAGTTTCTGGTAGAGCCACATCACGGCCCCCACCGCCGGCAGCAGGGTGGCGCACACCAGCATCAGGCGCAGATCCAGCAGCGCCATGGAGATGAGGATGCCGCACAGCAGCACCACTTTTTGCACCAGCAGCCCTATCACCTGGACGTAGAGGTTCATGATCGCCTCTGTGTCGTTGGTGATGCGGGAGATGAGGGAACCCGAGCGATGCTTGTCGAAATAGCGGGCCGGCAGCCGGATGGCGGTGGCGAACACCTGCTCGCGCAGACGCTGCACCACCGCCTGGGCGATGCGGTTGAAGCGCAGGGATTGCAGATAGAAGCCGGCCGCCGACAACACCTGCAACCCCAGATAACCGGCGGCAAGGGCGGCGATGATGCCCCACTCCAGCCGGCGCGGCGCCAGGTAGTCATCGATGAAGAGCTTGATGAGCAAGGGACCCGCCACCTCGGCGCCGGTGGCGAGCAGCAGGCAGATGCCCGCCTGCACCAGCCAGCGGGGGTAGCTGGCGCAGTAGGCGAGCAGCCGTTTGATGGTTGGATTCACAGACTTGCCTCCAGCGCAACGTTCCACGGGAATTGACTCTTTTTGCTCCCCTCTCCGCTCGCGGGAGCCGGGCGGGGGGTGAAGGAAACCAGGGGTCTTGTCATCCTGTTCACAGGCTCTCCTCCACGTCCTGCTCCAGGCGCTGGTAGCGGACCATGTCCGCGTACCAGCCGTTCCTGGCCATCAGGGCCTCGTGACGGCCCCGCTCGCTGATCGCTCCCTGCTCAAGCACCAGGATCTCGTCCGCCTGCTCCACCGCCGTCATGCGGTGGCTCACCAGCACCAGGGTGCGCTTGTGGACCTTGAGGGCCAGCAGGATCTGCTGCTCGGTGTGGGCATCCACCGCCGAGAGGGCGTCATCCAGCACCAGGATAGGGGCATCCAGCAGCAGGGCGCGGGCGATGGCCAGACGCTGCTTCTGACCGCCGGAGAGGGTCACCCCTTTCTCTCCCACCTCGGTTTCATACCCTTTGGGGAAGCGACTGATGTCGTCGTGCACGCAGGCGATGCGCGCCACCCGCTCAATCTCCTCCCGGCTCGCCTCGGGGCGGCCCAGGGCGATGTTGGCCGCGATGGTGGTGGAGAACAGAAACGGCTCCTGGGGCACATAGGCAAACTGGCTGCGCAGCTCACCCAGCGACAGTTGCGAGATGGGCACCTCCCCCATGCGGATCTCCCCGGCCGTGGGGTTGGCCAGGCGCATCAGCAGCTTGAGCAGGGAGCTCTTGCCTGCCCCGGTGCGTCCCACTATCCCCAGCATGGCGCCAGCCTGCAGGGTGACATCCACCCCCTGCAACAGGGTGCGCTGCTCCAGCCGGTAGCCCAGCCCCTGCACCCGCAGGGGAAAGGCCGAGGCCAGCGCCACGGGATGGGCCGGCTCCTCGATGTCGCTGCGCTCCCCCAGCAGGCTTTCGATGCGCGAGTAGGCGGCGCTGCCCCGCTCGATGATGTTGAACAGCCAGGCGATGGCGAACATGGGCCAGATGAGCTGGCCGAGGTACATGGTGAAGCTGGTGAGCTCCCCCAGGGTCAGCTTGTCTTGCAGCACCAGGGCGCTGCCCCCTGCGACCGCCAGAAAATAGGAGCAGCCGATGCACAGGTAAATCACGGGGTCGAACTTGGCGTCGATGCGGGCCACCGCCATGTTGCGCTCCCCCGCCTGACGGGTCAGCTCGGCAAAGCCCTCGTCCTCCAGGGATTCGACCGCGTAGGATTTGAGCACCCGCACCCCGGAGAGGGCCTCCTGGGTCTTGTTGTTGAGGCGGGAGAAGGCCCCCTGCGCCGCCTTGAACTCCTTGTAGATCTGGGTCCCGAAGCGGTTCATGAAGAAGGCCATCACCGGCAGGGGCAGCAGGGAGAGCAGGGTCAGCTGCCAGGAGTACTGGCTGCACATGATGGAGAGCACCAGGATGCCGACGATGAAGGAGTCCACCAGGGTCAGCACCCCTTCCCCTGCGGTCATCTCCACCGCCTGGATGTCGTTGGTGGCGTGGGCCATCAGATCACCGGTGCGGTGGCGCTGGTAGAAATCCGGGCTCATGCGGGTGAAGTGGCTGAACAGCCGGTTGCGCAGCACGTAGGCGAGCCGGTAGGAGGCGCCGAACAGCATGACCCGCCACACGTAGCGCAGCAGGTAGATAAGCAGTCCCAGGCCAAAAAGCCCCGCCAGATAGCCGGTCAGGGTGCCGCTGTCCAGGTCACCCTTGGCGATGCCATCCACCACCCAGCCCACCACCTTGGGGGGGATCACGGTCAACAGGGCCACCAGCATCAGCAGGGAGATGGCCACCAGATAACGCCGCCACTGATCCTTGAAAAACCAGCCAAGCCGCAAAAATACGCTCACAGAGAAGTCCTTGGTCGCGGCGCGCTGCCGCGTGATCGTGAAGAGAAGCTCAATACAATCGCCCCCTGACGGGGGCGAACGAGTGGGCATCATAGCCTGAAGCTGGTGACTTGAGAACGATTGCTATCTTGCCCTCCCTCAGAGCCGCTTGTCGGGGGGCGAGAACGGGAAGGCGACCGACTCCTGCTGCTCTCCGGTGAGCAGGAAGTGGGAGACCTCCTCCCGGGTCTGGGTAAAGACCTGCTGCAACTGGTTGAGCTCCCCCTCGCTCAGCTCCTCCTGCAGCCGCAGCCGCCACTCCAGCTCCCCGGCCAGCAGTTGCAGGCGGGAAGCGGAGATGTTGGCCGACACCCCCTTCAGGGTATGCAGCAACCGGCACGCCACTTCGGGCTGCTGGCGACGCAGGGCGGTGCGGATGTCCCACAGATCGTCCTTGTGCTCGGAGAGGAACAGCTTGAAGAGGATCTGCAGCGCCTCCCTGTCATGCTCCAGCCGGCGCAGGGCATCCTCCAGATCCAGCACGCCCATGAGGGCCGGCGGCTTGACCTCGATGGGCACCTTGGGCTCCCCGCCGCTGCTCTTCACCCATTGCAGCAGGTTGTTGTAGAGATCGAGCTTGCTCACCGGCTTGGTGACATAGCCATTCATGCCGACGCCAAGGCAGCGCTCCCTGTCCCCCGGCATGGCGCTGGCGGTGAGGGCGATGATGGGCACATCGTGCTTGTCCACCATCTTGCGGATCTGGCGGGTGGCATCCAGCCCGTCCAGCACCGGCATCTGCAGATCCATCAGGATGACGTCAAACGGCTGCTCCGCCACCTGCTCCACCGCCTCGCGGCCGTTGTCCACCACGGTGACCTTGGCCTCCACCCGGCGCAGGTACTCCAGAATGAGCTGCTGGTTGACCCGGTTGTCCTCGGCCAGCAGCACCCGGGTACCGCGCAGCAGCTCCCGGAACTGCTGCTGATCCCCCTGGGCCTCCGCCTGGCGGACCTTGCTGTCATGGGAGCTGCCGTTGAGCAGTTCATCCACCTTGGCCAGCAAGGCGTTTTCGGTCATGGGTTTGGCCAGGAAATGGGTCAGTCCCATGCTCTCCATCCGCCCGTGCAGCCCCTCCCTGGACCAGGCGCTGGTCATCAGGACAGGCAGGCGCCGCCACTGGCTGTGCTGGTACATCTCGAGGGCCAAGTCCAGGCCATCCTCCTGACCCATGCGCCAGTCGAGGATGGCGAGGCGGAGGTGATGCCCCTCTTCCCGCAGCACCTGACGGGCGCGGGAGAGGCTGTTGACCGTGATGACGGACGCCCCCGCCCGCCCCAGGATGTCCTTGGCCAGCTCCAGCACCAGCTCGTTGTCATCCATCATCAGGATCAGGGGCTGGTGATCGAAGAAGACCCGGCGCCCCGAGACCCCGTACACCGCCTGGGAGATGGGGATCTCGAACAGGAAGGTGGATCCCACCCCGGGCTTGCTCTGCACGGTGATCTCCCCGCCCATCAGCCCCACCAGGCGCTGGGAGATGTTGAGGCCAAGCCCGGAGCCGCCATATTTGCGGGTATTGCCCGCCTCCAGCTGGGTAAAGGGCTGGAACAGCTGGGCCTGTTTCTCTGGGGCGATGCCGATGCCGGTATCCCGCACGCTGAAACAGACCCGCATGGGATGCTGGCTGGTGAGCGTAATGGCCACCTCCACCTCGCCCCGCTCGGTGAACTTGATGGCATTGTTCACCAGGTTGACCAGCACCTGACCGAGGCGCAGCGGATCCCCGCGCAGAAAGTCGGGCACGGCGGGAGACTTGTTGATGATGACCTCGATGTGCTTGCGCTCCGCCAGATCCGCGAACATGGCGGCGAGGGAGTCGAGCTGCTCGCTGAGATCGAAGTCGATCTCCTCCAGGGTCAGTTTGCCGGACTCCACCTTGGTGAGATCCAGAATGTCGTTGATGAGCAGCAGCAAGGTATCAGACGAGGATTTGATCTTGTTGAGATAGTCCCGCTGCTGGGGATCCAGACTGGTTTGCAGTGCCAGGGCGCTGAAGCCGATGATGGCATTCATGGGGGTGCGGATCTCGTGGCTCATGTTGGCCAGGAAGTCGCTCTTGGCCTGGGCCAGCAGCGCGGCATGGCGAGAGAGCTCGCTCAGCTTCTGGTTGCGACGCCACAGGGTCGCGGCCACCAGCGAGAAGCAGAGCAGCGCCCCCCCCAGCACCATCAGGTAGAAGCGGCTCTTGAGGGAGGAGGCCCGCTCCAGCTTGCTCTGCTTCCAGGCGGGCAGCGAGCTCAGCCCCTTCATCTCCACCACCTGATTGCGCAGGCGATGGTACTCCATCACCTGCTGATTGAACTCCTGGCCCAGCCGAACGAGGGCCGCGACCCTCGGCTGCTCGCCATAGCGGTCGAGCAGGTGCTGCTGGAGTTGCAGCAGTTGCCGCTGCTCGTTCTGATCCCAGCTGCGTCTGAGGTAGTGGTGCAGGCGCATGAGTTCGGTCAGGTCGCGGTACTGCGCCTCACCGACCGGCAGGGTGCCTTGCAACGCCTTGAGCTGGCCCTGGAAGCGGGGAGCCAGATACTCGATGGTCATCTCCATGGTGTAGAGCCTGGCGAGATCCAGCAGATAACCGTCGATGTCCCGCTGCAACGCTTGGGAGCCGGGGTCGTCCACCGACTCCGGATCCTCGTGCACCAGCCTGACGAACCTGTCCAGGTGACTGGAAAGCAGGCTTAGGCGCTGCTGTACGCTGCCATCGCTGGCCTTCTCGCGCCCCAGCAGATAGACGGTATCGGTATTGACCCGATTAAGCACCATCTCAGCCGCCACGCTCAAATCGAAGGCACGCTGCTGCTGGCTGAGCAACTGCCAGCAATAGGCAGAAAAGCCCACCAGCGATACGATGATAAGGCCAAAGACAACACGATTGGCCCGTGCAACACTCTTCATCCCGTCTCGATTCTCATGTCATGGTCGGCCATCCGGTGACATCAGGTCACGGCCGGAGGCCAACTGTGAAAAACCACTGAGTGCTATGTTACCGTTAGTCGGCGCTCTGATTGCAATAAAGATGTTGCCGGGCCATGAAATAAGGAAGCAATTATGTCACTTGTCACCACCTATTGTAGCCAATGCTTTACCCGCAACCGCCTGCCTGTCGAAAAAGCAGACTCAAACGCGAAGTGCGGCCGCTGCCGTCACCCCCTCTTCGAACAAACCCCGGTGGCGGGGCGTCAGGCCAGCTTCGATGCTCTGATCCAGTCCGACATCCCGGTGGTGGTGGACTTTTGGGCAAGCTGGTGTGGCCCCTGCCTGCAGTTTGCCCCCGTCTTTCAGGAGGTCGCCCGGGAGCTTGAGCCCCGCCTTCGCTTCGTGAAACTCGATACCGAGCAGGAGGCCGCCATCGCAGGTCGCTATGGCATCCGCAGCATCCCGACCCTGATGGTCTTCCAGCGGGGGGAGATCCTGGCACAGCGCAGCGGCTCTCTGCCCAAGAGCCTGTTCAAGGAGTGGCTGCTCTCCTTCACCTCCCCTGTCAAATGAAAACAAAATGTTTCATTTATGTTTGATTGAAGATCCGTTTTCACTTGACTCTGTGAGTCGCCACATGATTTGACCATATCCCCCTGTTTCAAACAGGGGGATAAATGTAACCTCGGCATCACAACAACAACCATAAATTAACCGAGAGAACGTTATGCACACATCGGCTGTACCTACGACTCCCCCCTCACGCTGGCTGGACATCAAGTCCGGGATCGTCATCCTGGATCTGCTCCTGCTCTGCGCCATGCTGGCATGGCTCCCGTTTGACCCCATGGTCAACAAGGGGCTGGCCATCCTGATCTTCATCGCCATCCTCTGGCTGACCGAGGCGGTGAACATCACCATCACTGCCATCTCCATCCCGGTGCTCGCCACCCTGCTCGGGGTGTTCGACATGAGCAAGTCGCTGACCGACTTTGCCAACCCCGTCCTGTTCCTCTTCTTTGGCGGCTTTGCCCTCGCGGCAGCCCTCTCCAAGCAGGGACTCGACACCCAGATCGCCGGCAAGGTGATGCAGCTCGCCAAGGGACACCTGGGCTGGGCTTCCATCGTGCTCTTCACCATCACGGCCGCCCTCTCCATGTGGATCAGCAACACCGCCACCGCGGCCATGATGATGCCGCTGGCCCTCGGCATGCTAAAGGGGCTGGACGTTCACAAGGAGCGCCGCACCCTGGTCTTCGTGCTGCTTGGCGTCGCCTATAGCGCCAGCATCGGTGGCATCGGCACCCTGGTGGGCAGCCCCCCCAATGCCATCGCCGCCGCCCAGATGGGCTTGGGCTTCACCGACTGGCTGGAGTTCGGCATCCCCGTGGTGATCATCTTCATGCCGGTGGGCATCGGCCTGCTCTACTGGGTGACCCGTCCCAATCTCTCCCACCAGGTGAGCACCGAGCAGGTCACCATCGAATGGACAGGTCAGCGCAAAGTGACCCTGACCATCTTCCTGACCACGGTGCTGCTGTGGATTGGATCCCAGCCTCTTGCCAAGGCGCTGGGCGGCATTCCCCAGTTCGATACCCTGATCGCCATGGGCGCCATCCTGGCCATCGCCGTCAGCCGGGTCGCCAGCTGGGATGACATCAACCAGAACACCGACTGGGGCGTGCTGCTGCTGTTCGGGGGTGGTCTCACCTTGAGCGCCATCCTCAAGCAGACCGGGGCCAACGCCTTCCTGGCGGAGCACCTCTCCAGCGGCCTCTCCTCCATGCCCATCTTCGTGATCCTGCTCTGCCTGGCCGCCTTCGTGGTGTTCCTGACCGAGCTGGTCTCCAACACCGCCACCGCCGCGCTGCTGGTGCCGCTGTTCGCCGGGGTGGCCGAGGCACTGGGAGTCTCCCCCATCGTGGTCTCCGTCCTGATCGCCGTCGGCGCCTCCTGTGCCTTCATGCTGCCGGTGGCCACGCCCCCCAACGCCATCGTCTTCGCCAGCGGCCATATCCAGCAGCGGGAGATGATGCGGGCCGGCCTGGTACTGAACCTGGTGTTCACCGTCATCCTGACCATGCTGGCCTATTTCATGGGGGATATCCTCCACTGAGGTTCGCCCCCTAATGCCCCTCCAAGCCCCGCATCGCCGGGGCTTTTTCTCGCCCCGACACCACCGCACTCCCTACCCGTGACATCACCGCGACATTAACTCGCACTTAAGAAATCGCCTCCATGATGCTGACAACGGCCATCACGCAGCCATGGCTGACGATGGCGATGATCATGGACATCACGACAAGGGGATCACCTCATGGGAAAGACGATGCAGAACAACCGTGAAATCAAGGTATGGGATCCGGTGGTCAGGGGATTTCACTGGGCCACTGTGCTGTTGTGCGTGCTGAATCTCTTCATCCTTGAAGAGGGGGCGCGCAACCACCGCTATGCGGGATATGCGCTGGCCGGACTGCTGGTACTGCGCATCGTATGGGGTTTCATCGGCTCCTATCATGCCCGCTTCGCCCAGTGGCTGCCGACACCGGTCGGCGTCATCACCTATCTCAAGGAGACGATCAAGGGGCGCCACCCCTACTACGCCGGTCACAATCCTTTGGGGTCCTTGATGATACTGCTGCTGTTGACCTGCCTTGTCGGCACCGCCGCCAGCGGGATCATGACCGAATACGGGCCTCTCTCCGGCACCCATCCCATGGAAGAGATCCACGAGTTCTTTGCCAAGGGGTTGCAGGTGGCCATCTTCGTCCATGTACTGGCCGTCATCGCCCTGGATCGTCTGGTACGGGGCGATCTCGTCAGGGCGATGATCACCGGCAAGAAACGGGTGCCGGCGGACACCCGGGTGGTCGACAGGCCCTGAGCCTCCCTCAGCCCGACAGATAAAAAAAAACCCCGCATCGCGGGGTTTTTCACAGGAGCAGACATCAGCCGACGCTGCAGCTCGTCAGTTTCCAGATCCGGTCTACGTAATCCTGGATGGAGCGGTCGGAGTTGAACTTGCCCATGGTGGCCGAGTTGATGATGGCTTTCTTCGCCCACAGGGCCGGATCCCGGTACCAGGCGTCGATCAGCTTGTGCGCCTCGGAGTAGGACTCGAAATCGGCCAGAGTCAGGTAAGGGTCTCCCCCTTCCAGCAGGGAACGCTTGATGGAGGAGAGCTCCCCAGGGCGACCCGGCGTGAAGTAGTCGGTATCAAACCAGTCCAGCACGGCTTTCAGTTCGGAGTTGGCGTAGTAGAAGTCATACGGGTTGTAGCCGCGCGCCTTCAGGGACTTCACCTCGTCCACGTTCAGACCGAAGATGGCGCAGTTCTCGGCACCCGCCTCTTCGGCGATCTCGATGTTGGCTCCATCCAGCGTCCCGATGGTGATGGCACCGTTCAGCGCCATCTTCATGTTGCCGGTACCGGATGCTTCGTAACCTGCGGTGGAGATCTGCTCGGAGACATCCGCCGCCGGGATCAGCTTCTCGGCAAGGCTCACGCGGTAGTTCGGCATGAACACCACTTTCAGCTTGCCCTGGATACGGGCGTCGTTGTTGACCCGCTCCGCCAGCTTGTTGATGGCGTAGATGATGTCCTTGGCCAGCTTGTAGCCGGGCGCCGCCTTGGAGCCGAAGATGAACACCCGCGGATGCATGTCATAGTCCGGGTTCGCCAGCAGGCGACGGTAGAGCGCCATGATGTGGATGAGGTTCAGCTGTTGACGCTTGTACTCGTGCAGACGCTTGATCTGGACGTCGAAGATCGCCTCCGCGCTCACGTCGATGCCGGTTTCCGCCTTGATGACCTTGACCAGCTTCTCCTTGTTGTGACGCTTGATGGTCATGAACTGCTGCTGGAACGCCTTGTCGTCGGCAAACTTCACCACGCTGCGCAGCTTGTCCAGTTGCAGCGGCCACTCCTTGCCCACTACCTCGTTGTAGAGTTCGGCCAGTTCCGGGTTGCAGGCCAGCAGCCAGCGACGGGGAGTCACGCCGTTGGTGACGTTGCACATCTTCTCGGGCCACAGCTCGGCATACTCGGGGAAGAGATCTTCCTTCACCAGCTTGGAGTGGATCTCGGCCACGCCGTTCACCTTGGAGGAGCCGATGACGCACAGGTTGCCCATGCGCACCTTGCGCACGTCACCCTCTTCGATGATGGAGAGCTTGGCCTTGATGGCATCGTTGCCCGGCCACTTGGGCTCCACCAGCTCGTTCAGGAAACGGGCGTTGATTTCGTAAATGATCTCGAGGTGACGGGGCAGTACCTTCTCGAACAGGCTGACGGACCACTTCTCCAGCGCTTCCGGCAGCAGGGTGTGGTTGGTGTAGGAGAAGACCTGATAGCAGATGCCCCAGGCGGTATCCCAGTTCAGCCCCTCTTCGTCCACCAGCACGCGCATCAGCTCGGGGATGGCCACGGTGGGGTGGGTATCGTTGAGCTGGATGGCGATTTGCGCGGCAAAGTTGCTGAAGTCACTGCCATGCACCCGCTTGTAGCGACGCATGATGTCCTTGATGGAGCAGGCGCAGAAGAAGTACTGCTGGATCAGGCGCAGCTCCTTGCCGGCGTCGGTCTCATCGTTCGGGTAGAGCACCTTGGAGATGGTCTCGGCCTGGGCCTTCTCGGCCTGGGAGTCGATATAACCACCGGCGTTGAACACGTCCCAGTCGAAGAACTCGGAGGCGCGGGATTCCCACAGACGCAGGATGTTGACGGTGTGACCACCGAAGCCGACCACCGGAATGTCCCAGGGCACCCCTTTGATCTTGCGACCGGCGTGCCACACCTTCTTCAGGCCACCCTTGTCACCAAAGACGGTCTCCACGTAGCCGTAGAGCGGGATCTCCTGCACCGATTCCGGGCGGCAGATCTCCCAGGGGTTGCCATATTCGCGCCAGGAGTCCGGACGCTCGATCTGGCGACCATCCTGGATCTCCTGACGGAACAGGCCGTGCTCGTAGTGAATGCCATAGCCCACCGCCGGGTAGTTCAGGGTGGCCAGGGAGTCGATGAAGCAGGCAGCCAGACGACCCAGGCCGCCGTTGCCAAGGGCCATGTCAGGCTCTTGTTCGCACAGATCGGTCAGTTCCAGACCGAGTTCACCCAGCGCCTCTTCACAGACTTTGTAGAGGGAGAGGTTGTGCAGGTTGTTGGAGGTCAAACGTCCCATCAAAAATTCAGCAGAGAGATAGTGAATCGCACGAGTATCTTTCTTGAAGTGAGTCTGCTGAGTACGGGTCAGGCGCTCGTACACCTGTTCATTGACGGCGGCAGCGGTCGCTTTCCACCAGGCATCCGGAGAGGCTTTCTGTTCGCTTGTACCCAAGGTAGAACGCAGGTGACGCACGATACTCGCCTTGAGCTGATCTTTATCCAGTTGGAGATCCTGGTCTGTCTTCTTCTTGGTAGCCATAAACCATTTTCCTTCGTTACAAATAAAAAATGTCATCCCATCGGGGGGACCGGCGCTGTTGTTATCTCAGAATATGCTCCGGCGGGGGCATACTAGCTAAAGCCAAGGGTTTAAAAGTTAACGTGAGTCACACTTTAACGCATAAAAATGACAGTTTCACCATGAAAACCCTTTCCTTGAGCCAGTCTGAATGAAATATAAATTTCGTTTTAAATCATGATGATACATGAAAACAAAAAAGATAGTTTCATGAATAGGTTTTCAATGATTGCCTGTGACTGAAAATACGTGAAAATAACCGCCGACTAGGGAGAAATTGAAAGCGTTTTCAATTCACACCTCCTCGTCAGGTAATAAAAAGGATGCCCCAATCGGAGCACCCTTTGATTTCAATTAACCATGCGCCTTGAACTGATTGCTCATGGGGTCGTAGTGATACCCGATCTGTTGCAGACGGGTAGCCAGCTGATCTTCTGTCATGTCGTAGTAAGCCAGCAGCTCTTCCAGACCATCACACTCCAACCGCAGCTTCTCGTTGATGATTCCGAGCAGAATGTTCGCATCCAGTCGTTGCAAGGTACTGACGTCCATCTCGCTCCCTCCTCTCCCTATACAGGACTGTATAACCATGAGCGCCGACCCGAAGTTTGTCTACAGGTTAAAAAACACCCTGTATAAGGAAGATATAAATATCCTTTTTAATCATTCAGTTAAAATCATCCCCTGTTAATCGGCTCACATTTTTAGCCACAAATGACTTGTCACTCCTTGCGAACAGAACTACTGTATACGCATACAGCATGGTTATTCATACAGGAACGACATATGAGCCAGCCCCTGAGTCTTTGCCCCCCTTCCTCCTCTGCCGGTCTGATCACCACCTGGCCCACTCGCCATCAGAGCAAGATGGGACAAGAGCAGCGGCGCGGCCCTCTCCATCAGGAAGCGCCGCTGCTGGATGCCCTGGGGCAACTGAGTCAGTCCGACAGTGGCTGGATCCTGCTCGTCGCCCCGCCAGGCCTGCCCGCCGCCGTGCAATTGCAGGCCAGAGGAATCAATCCTGCCAGGGTGCTTGTCGTGCACGCCCCCAAGATCAAGAATTGGCAGCGCCTGCTGGAGCAGAGCCTGATCAATGGTCACTGCGCCGCCGTGCTGACCTGGCTGCCCGAACAGGTCGCCCTGGACCGGATCACATTGAGCACCCTGGCCCAGCGTGCCGGTGTCCTGACCCGCTTCTTCGAGCCCTCAACCCCTCTGGGTGGGGCACTGAGCTACGGCGGCCAGGATGTCTACCTGAACCACTGATCGCCCCTTCGGCGTGACAGCCAATGCGCCGGCATTGCCCACCGGGTTATCCAGGCTTCCGACCCGGGATGTCATGGCGACAAAGACAAAGCAGCACAGCAGCACAGCAGCACAGCAGCACAGCAGCACAGCAGCACAGCAGCACAGCAGCACAGCAGCACAGCAGCACAGCAGCACAGCAGCACAGCAGCACAGCAGCACAGCAGCACAGCAGCACAGCAGCACAGCAGCACAGCAGCACAGCAGCACAGCAGCAGTAAATTTGCTCAGGCCCAGACCGTCAAATGGACCCGCAAAAAAGGCGACCCGAGGGTCGCCTTTCAACATGCTGCTGTACGGGGCTAATCGCTCTGCGTTTGCACCGAAGCCCGATTGATCAAGCCAGCTTGGTCTCCAGCTCGGCAATCTTGGCGGACCAGTAGGCCGGGCCGGTCTCGTGGATGTTGTTGCCCTGGGAGTCGACCGCCACGGTGACCGGCATGTCTTCCACCTCGAACTCGTAGATGGCCTCCATCCCCAGATCGGCAAAG
This sequence comes from Aeromonas sp. R2-1, assembly GCF_040908425.1. Lineage (NCBI taxonomy): Bacteria > Pseudomonadati > Pseudomonadota > Gammaproteobacteria > Aeromonadales > Aeromonadaceae > Aeromonas > Aeromonas sp. R2-1. Next base: position 48,305 of record NZ_JBFODR010000044.1, on the reverse strand, counting down.
GCCACCACGCGCGCCTTCTTGATGGCTTTCGCCACCAGATAGGCGGCGCCGCCCACCGCCATCAGGTAGACAGCCTGGTGCTGCTTGATGCTCTCGACCGTCTTGGGGCCGCGCTCGGACTTGCCGATCATGCCGATGAGGCCGGTTTCTCCCAGCATCATGTCGGTGAATTTGTCCATCCGGGTGGACGTGGTGGGGCCAGCCGGGCCGACCACCTCGTCACGTACCGCATCGACCGGGCCCACGTAATAGATGAAGCGGTTGGTGAAATCGACCCCTTCGGGCAGTCCTTCACCCTTTTTCAGCATGTCGGCGATGCGCTTGTGGGCGGCGTCGCGGCCGGTCAGGATCTTGCCGGAGAGCAGCACGGTATCGCCGCTCTTCCAGCTGGCAAGCTCTGCCTTGGTGATGCCATCCACGTTGACCCGGCGCACATTGCCACCGGACTCACGGGTGATCTCCGGCCAGTCTTCCAGCCTGGGGGGTGTCAGCTCCGCCGGGCCGGAGCCATCGAGTTCGAAATGCACGTGACGGGTGGCGGCGCAGTTGGGGATCATCACCACGGGCTTGGAGGCGGCGTGGGTCGGTGCGGATTTCACCTTCACATCCAGCACCGTGGTCAGGCCGCCCAGCCCCTGGGCACCGATCCCGAGCTTGTTGACCTTGTCATAGAGCTCGACCCTCAGCTTCTCTTCGGTGGTCTCGGGACCACGGGCAATCAGCTCCTGGATGTCGATGTGCTCCATCAGGGCTTCCTTGGCGAGCACCGCCGCCTTCTCGGCGGTGCCGCCGATGCCGATGCCGAGCATGCCGGGCGGGCACCAGCCAGCCCCCATGGTCGGCACCGTCTTGAGCACCCACTCCACGATATCGTCGGAGGGGTTGAGCATCACCATCTTCGATTTGTTTTCGGAGCCGCCGCCCTTGGCCGCGATACTCACTTCCACCTTGTCGCCGGGGATCATGTCGATGTGCACGACAGCGGGGGCATTGTCTTTGGTGTTCTTGCGGCTGCCGGCCGGATCCGCCAGCACGGAGGCGCGCAGCGGGTTGTCCGGATTGGTGTAGGCACGGCGGGTGCCCTCATCCACCATCTCCTGGACCGTCATGTCGCTGTCCCACTGTACCTGCATGCCGATCTTGACGAAGCAGGTGACGATACCGGTGTCCTGACAGAGCGGGCGATGACCTTCGGCAGACATGCGGGAGTTGATCAGGATCTGGGCCAGGGCATCCTTGGCGGCCGGGTTGATCTCGCGGTCATAGGCGGCCTTGGCGGCCTGCACGAAATCGAGGGGGTGGTAGAAGGAGATGTACTGCAGGGCGTCAGCAATGGAATCGATAAAGTCCTGTTTTCTAATGATGCTCATATCATCCTCACTGGTCCTTGTTATCGCTTGCGCGAGCAAGGGCTTCCATATGAGCCGGGCCTTCGGCAGGTGGCAAATGCACCTGGAGCCGGCAGACTGCGGCGTGTTTTTATAACGGTGTTTTTCTTAAAAATGCCGGCGGCCATGATACGCTTGACCACCCGAACCGGCTAGGGAGCCGGGCGCAAACTGTTGCCTATGTAACAAAAAATGAAACCAAGACTGCATATCCACCATTTCGACCCGCAGGCCTCGCTCCACACCTGGTTTGCCTGCCTGCAACACCAACCCTGGGCCATCCTGCTGGAATCCGCCGGCCCCCTGGGGGCTGACAACGGTTTTGACATCATCAGCGCCGATCCGCTTGCCACCCTGGAAACCCGGGGTACCAGCACCTGCCTCACCCAGGATAACCACCAGCACCATCATGACGGCGATCCCCTCGCCCTGCTCGCCAGGACCCAGCGAGCCCTGCTCGGGGAGCTCGTTGAGGATGACTCGGGATTGCCGTTTATCGGGGGAGCCCTGGGACTCTTTGGCTACGATCTGGGCCGACGATTCGAGCGTCTGCCCGCAGTGGCGCAGCAGGACATCCAGGTGCCCGACATGGCGGTCGGGATCTACGACTGGGCGCTGCTGCGAAATGTCGCGACGGGACACTGGCAACTGGCCCACTGGGGTGATGAAGCCGGCCTCGCCCGCAGGCTCGACTGGCTGATGGCGCAGCGCGAACGAACCACCCTCCCCCTTCACCTGACCGGCCCCTGGCAGAGCAACATGACGCGGGCCGAATACGGCGACAAGTTTGCCCGTATCCAGGCCTATCTGGCGGCGGGGGATTGTTACCAGATCAACCTGACCCAGCGCTTCAGCGCCCCTTATCAGGGGGATGAATGGTCCGCCTATCTCGCCCTGAGCGCCGCCAACAAGGCGCCGTTCTCCGCCTTTATCCGCCTGCCGCAAAGCGCCATTCTGAGCCTCTCCCCGGAGCGTTTCCTGCTGCTCGACAAGCGCCATATTGAGACCAAGCCCATCAAGGGCACCCGGCCTCGCCACCCGGATCCCGCCCAGGATGCCAGGGTGGCCGAGTCGCTCGCCAGCGCCGACAAGGACAGATCGGAGAACCTGATGATCGTCGATCTGCTGCGCAACGACATCGGCCGGGTGAGCCGGCCGGGATCGGTCACTGTGCCGCATCTCTTTGCCGTGGAATCCTTCCCGGCGGTGCATCATCTGGTCTCCACCATTCACGGAGAACTGGATGCGCGCTGGCAAGCAGTGGATCTGCTGCGGGCCTGCTTCCCCGGCGGCTCCATCACAGGGGCTCCCAAGATCCGGGCGATGGAGATCATCGAGGAGCTGGAGCCGGTGCGGCGCAATGCCTACTGCGGCAGCATCGGTTATCTGAGTCAGCACGGAAGGATGGATACCAGCATCTGCATCCGTACCCTGATCGCCGAAGCCGGTCAGCTGCACTGCTGGGCGGGGGGCGGCATCATCGCAGACTCCGATCCCGACGCCGAATATCAGGAGACCTACGACAAGGTGGCCCGCATCCTGCCACTGCTCGATGCCCTTTGATCCCATCCGGCCCTGCGGGGCCGACACAAGGAGACCCATGGAGATGACGAGTGCCGAGCTGCTGACCCGCTTTTTGCTGCAGCGCCCCGCCCCCGCCCATCGCCTGGCACTAGCCGGGCTCAAACCTGCCGCCGTGCTGATCCCCCTGGTGGAGCGCCCCGAGGGCCTGCACCTGCTGCTGACGCGCCGCAGCGCCGCCCTGCGCCACCACCCGGGGCAGATCAGCTTTCCCGGCGGGCGTCAGGACCCGGAAGACCGGGACCTCATTCACACCGCGCTCAGGGAAACCGAGGAGGAGCTTGGCATTCCCCCCTCCCAGATCAGGATCATCGGCAGCCTCACCCCTCTCAATACCGTCTCGCGCTACGATGTGCTGCCGGTCCTCGCCATGCTCGACCCAGGCTACGAGCTGACCCTGAGCCAGGACGAGGTGGCCCAGGCCTTCGAAGTCCCCCTCGCCCACGTGCTGGATCCGGGGCAGCACATAGCCCTGAGCCTGCCAAGGGCGGACGGACGTCACACCATCTATTGGATCCCTTGGGAGCAATCTTTCATCTGGGGGGCCACTGCCAGCATGATCCGCCAGCTTGCCCAGCACATCTCGACATAACATTTCGACAACATGATGAGGTGGGAAATTATCCAGTTAACATTCAAATAACACCGCATTTGATAAATAAATTTTGATTTTTTATTCTTTTGATCACATTTCTACAAGAAAGTACGGGTTTCAGCCGCACAAAGGTGAATTTGATCAACATTTTTGATTAAAAAGAAAGTATTCTTGCGCCGACTAATTAAAACCACACATTCGGGGTGAGACACATGTCCAATACTGTCACTGGCGCACAGGATGTTGCAGCCGCACAGGAGCAAGGAATCAGCTCGATCCAATCTCGCGGTTGGAGTAAACAAGACACCACCTGGGTGATCAGCCTGTTCGGTACCGCCGTCGGTGCAGGCATCCTGTTCCTGCCCATCAACGCCGGCATGGGTGGCTTCTGGCCGCTGGTGGTGATGGCGCTGCTGGTCGGCCCCATGACTTACCTGGCCCACCGTGGTCTGGCGCGCTTCGTGCTCTCCTCCAAGCAACCCAATGCCGACATCACCCAGGTGGTGGAAGAGCACTTCGGCGTGGGTGCCGGTAAATTGATCACCCTGCTCTACTTCTTTGCCATCTACCCCATCGTGCTGATCTACGGCGTGGGCATCACCAACACGGTGGAAAGCTTCCTAGTCAACCAATTGCAGATGACGCCGCCTCCGCGCTGGATCCTCTCCATCGTGCTCATCATGGCCATGATGTCCGTGATGCTGGCTGGCGAGAAGCTGATGTTGAAAGTGACCGAGTTCCTGGTCTATCCGCTCATCGCCATTCTGGCGGGCATCTCCCTGTACCTGATCCCGGACTGGACCGGTGCGGCCCTGAATGAAATGCCGAGCACCAAGGACTTCGCCACCACCCTGTGGCTGACCATCCCGGTGCTGGTCTTCTCCTTCAACCACAGCCCGGCCATCTCCAGCTTCGCTCTGGCCCAGCGCCGTGATCACGGTGAGCATGCTGTCGCCAAGTCCGACGCCATCCTCAAGCGCACCGCCATCATTCTGCTGGGCTTCGTGATGTTCTTCGTCTTCTCCTGCGTGATGAGTCTGACGCCGGCCCAGCTGGCAGAAGCCAAGTCCCAGAACATCGCCGTGCTCTCCTACCTGGCCAACCAGCATGCGAGCCCCATCATCTCCTACTTCGGTCCGCTGGTTGCCTTCGTGGCCATCGTCTCCTCCTTCTTCGGCCACTATCTGGGTGCCCGTGAAGGTCTGAAAGGGATGATCGTCCAGAACATGCGCAGCTCCGGCAAGGCACCGAACCACAAGAAGGTGGAGCTGTTCATCATCGCCTTCTTCATCCTGACCCTGTGGGGCGTTGCCGTGATCAACCCCTCCATCCTCGGGATGATCGAATCCCTGGGTGGCCCCATCATCGCCACCATCCTGTTCCTCATGCCCATGTACGCCATCAAGCGCGTTCCGGCCATGGCGAAATACCAGGGCCAGATCAGCAACGTCTTCGTGGCGACCATGGGCCTTATCGCCATCTCCGCCATCCTTTATCAACTGGTCGGCTAAGCCTTCCTGCGATACCGTCGGGCCAGCATCTGGCCCGGCGCCTCCCACAGCCCGGCAGATCTCCTCTGCCGGGCTGTGTTCGTTATGATCATCAGGTACTGGGCTCAGATGATCAGAGCCCCCAGCCCTCAAATCAGAGACAGCCCTTTCACCCACTCTCTTTCCCCTTGGTGACAGCTTGCCGCTCATATTCCTTCGCCCATGACACACGACCAAGACGTGCTGCGTTATCCCGTCATCTGCTGCGCGCCATCGGCCTTGCCAGGCAGAACACCAGAGCCCTTGCCCTTACCAGGAACGCCCGCTCTTCGGGGTTTAGCCCAGAGAGCCGACATCCCCACCCAATGGAGCCTTTCTTCAAGGCATTCAAGGAAAATTCCGGCCACAGGGCGCAGGCAAACCGCCGAGAGGGCCTTGACCGGGATTCTCGTGCAGCGACCGAAGAACAGATGACCCCTTCGGTCACCAGAGGGGATGCCACAAGCCGCCATGCTGACAGCATAAGCAGCCCGATATGCCCGGCCGAATGCAGCGCCTAGCACGTTGGTACAGGGAATGGCGTGTTGGCGGTGGCGAGAACACGAAGGCGGCCAACGGGCCCCTCCCGGGAAATCACACAGGGGGATCCGAGCACTGTCAATGCCATGACACGGCGAGAAGGTGCAGGGCGCCTGACGCCCGCGCAAATAAAAAGCGCCCTCCGAAGAGGGCGCCTGTGCAGAGCGGAACGTCTTAGGGGATCAGGCTTCGCGGCTGGGCACCGGGGCGGCATCCAGCAGGCTCTCATCCTCGGCCATGCAGGCGGCCGCAGTGAACAGCACGTCGGTGGAGCTGTTGAGGGCCGTCTCGGCGGAATCCTGCAACACCCCGATGATGAAGCCAACGGCCACCACCTGCATGGCGATGTCGTTGCTGATGCCAAACAGGCTGCACGCCAGCGGGATCAGCAGCAGGGAGCCACCGGCCACGCCGGAGGCGCCGCAGGCGCTGACGGTGGCGACCACGGAGAGCAGAATGGCGGTCGCCAGATCCACTTCCATCCCCAGGGTGTGCACCGCCGCCATGGAGAGCACTGTGATGGTGATGGCCGCACCGGCCATGTTGATGGTGGCACCCAGCGGGATGGAGACCGCATAGGTGTCTTCCGGCAGGCGCAGCTTCTCGGCCAGCGCCATGTTGACCGGGATGTTGGCGGCAGAGCTGCGGGTGAAGAAGGCGGTCACGCCGCTCTCTTTCAGGCAGGTCAGCACCAGGGGATAGGGGTTGCGCTTGATCTTCCAGAACACGATGAGCGGGTTGACCACGAAGGCGATGAACAGCATGCAGCCTATCAGCACCACCAGCAGCTGGGCATAGCCGAACAGCGCATCGAAGCCGGTCTCGGCCAGGGTGGAGGCAACCAGACCCAGGATGCCGAGCGGGGCGCAGCGGATCACGGCCTTGACGATGGTAGACACCCCGTGGGACAGGTCGGTGATCACCGCCTTGGTGCTCTCATTGGCGTGGCGCATGGCGATGCCAAGGCCGATGGCCCAGGCCAGGATGCCGATGTAGTTCGCCTCCAGCAGCGCCTTCACCGGGTTGGTCACCACGTTGAACAGCAGGGTCTGCAGCACCTCTATGATGCCGCCCGGTGGGGAGATCTCGGCGCTGTTGGCCACCAGGTGCAGGTTGGAGGGGAAGAGGAAGCTCGCGACCACGGCCACGGCAGCCGCCAGGAAGGTTCCCAGCAGATAGAGCAGCAGGATGGGTTTCATGTTGGTCTTCTGACCCTGCTTGTGCCCGATGATCGCCGCCATCACCAGCACGAAGACCAGCAAGGGAGCAACCGCCTTCAGGGCGCCGACGAACAGGCTGCCAAGCAGGCCCGCCGCCTTCGCCCATTCCGGCATGAACATGGCAAGGAGGATACCGAGAACCAGACCGACCAGGATCTGGCTAACCAGACTGGTGCTGTTCACCAGTCGAATGAGGGGGTGTTGTTGTGTCATCAAATAGTCCCTGTGCACCCATGGTGCGTGAATCATTAGTCCTGTTGGCAACCAGCCCCGCGCATTGGCACCGGTCCGTTGACGGTGACGCCGTGGGCAGCTCTTCTGGTGGATCTGTCCCGTTCGCGTGGGGTTGCGGACAGGAATATCCCATCTGCCATGGTTTTTTTCCACATAATCACTGAAAAATATCAGGGTTACCTCACAAAAAATCTACAACAATGTGATAACACAATATCAACCACGGTCAAAATGTCACCAAACCAGTCCGATCATCGGCCACCACTGGGCCAGAAGTGATATGATGACGCCCTTTTTCTGGGAGCCTTGCCATGATCACCTCTTTATTGACCCGACACTTCGGCTTTGATCGCTTGCGGCCCGGGCAGGAAGCGGTGATCAGTCGTCTGCTGGCCGGCAAGAGCGCCGCAGCCATCTTCCCGACTGGCGCGGGGAAATCCCTCTGTTATCAATTGCCCGCCCTCGCACTGCCCCACCTGACCCTGGTCATCTCTCCCCTGCTGGCCCTGATGCACGATCAGCTCGCCTTTTTGCGCAGCAAGGGGATCGCCGCCGCCACTCTGGACTCCAGTCAGACAGCGGAAGAGAGCCGGCGCGTGATGCAGCAGGCCAGCGATGGCCAGCTCAAAATCCTGATGATCTCGGTGGAGCGCCTCAAAAATGAGCGCTTTCGCCGCTTCATCGCCCACATCCCCCTGTCACTGCTGGTGGTGGACGAGGCCCACTGCATCTCGGAGTGGGGCCACAACTTTCGCCCCGACTACCTCAAGCTGCCGGATCATCGCCGTGAACTGGCCATTCCCCAAGTGCTGTTGCTGACCGCCACCGCCACCCCGGCCGTCATGGCGGACATGCAGGCAAAATTTGCCATCGACCGGGACGATCTGGTGGTCACCGGTTTCTACAGACCCAATCTGGATCTGGCCGTCCTCCCGCTGGCCGGCAGTGCCCGCGATACCTGGCTGCGCGAGGAGCTGCACCGGGATCCGGCCGCCCCCACCATCGTCTACGTGACTCTGCAACACAGCGCAGAACAGTGCGCCGCGCAGCTACAGGCCAGCGGCATCCGGGCATGCGCCTACCATGCGGGGCTCGATCCCGCCCTGCGCAGCCAGATCCAGCACAACTTCATGGCTGGCAGACTCGACTGCATCGTGGCCACCATCGCCTTTGGCATGGGCATCGACAAGGCCGACATTCGCCGGGTCATTCACTACGACCTGCCCAAATCCATCGAGAACTACAGCCAGGAGATAGGCCGCGCCGGACGTGACGGGCTTCCCTCCCGCTGCACCGTGCTGGCGAGCCGCGCCCAGTTGCCGGTACTGGAAAACTTCGTCTATGGGGATACGCCGGACAGGGACGCCATCACGCACTTGCTCGATATCGTGCGCCAGAGCGGCACCGAGTGGGAATTCAGCCTGCTGCGCCTCTCCAACGAGACCAACATTCGCCAACTGCCCCTCAAGACGCTGCTGGTCTATCTGGAGATGGCAGGGGTCATTGCACCGGCCTACAGCTACTTTGCCGAGTACCGTTTCAGGTTCGTACTGGAAAAACAGGCGATCCTCGCTCGTTTCAATCCCGAACGCCGCCTGTTCCTGGAGCAGGTCTTTGCCTGCGCCCCCCAGGCGCGCACCTGGTGCACCATGGACTTCGAAGCGCTGTGGCAGGGATACCAGGGGGAACGCCAGCGCGCCGCGACGGCGCTGGACTACCTGCAGCAGCAGGGTTGGATCGAGCTTGAAAGCAAGCAGATGACCGAGGTCTATCGGGTGCTGAGCCAGCAAATCGATACCGCGACCCTGGCCGAAGAGCTGCATGGATTGTTTGAAAAGAAAGAGCAGAGCGAGCTGGCCCGCCTTCAGGCGCTGCTGGCCTTTTTCACCTCGACCACCTGCCTCAGCCATGAGCTTGCCCGCTATTTTGCTGACGACGCGGCCCCCGAGCGGTGCGGGCACTGTTCCGTCTGCCGGGGAGAGATCGCCGTGTTGCCGCCGCTTGCATCACCGGGCTTGCCCAACGAGCACGGTTTGCGCGCCTGGTGCGATCCGCTGATCGCCCTGTGCCATCAGCGCCATCCCAGGATCCTGACCCGTTTCCTGTGTGGCATCGCCACCCCGCTGACGACCCGTCTCAAGGCCAGGGATCTGGCCGGTTTTGGCCAGTTGGCGGACCATCCCTTCGCCGAGGTGCTGGCGGCGGTGTCAGCCCTCTATCCCGCCGGATCCTGAGCTTGCAGGTTTGGCGCCGCTCAGGCGCTGAAAAAATAAGACCCTCGCGGATGCGAGGGTCAAGCCAACGGAAACGTGCTTAAACAGAGCTTAGTATCTGCACAATCACCCACTCTCTTGCTAAAGCGATGACTGCTCGACACAGGGCCAATCTAGAGCAGCCAGAATGTAGCGTCAATGTAAAAATTAGAGCAAAAACACCAAACAAATAACATTACGTTGACGTAAGCGACACGTCTTTTCACCCTCTATTCCCTGCTGCCCTTGCCCTTGCTGGCACCGCCCCCTGACAAAACAGAGCGTCACCATTTTCTCCCTCTGGCACACAAAGATTTATTTTTTATGTCTTTGACATTTGCATCACTGTCGTGGCAAAAATAATTTAACAGTCAGTAACATAGGTATGTCACTTACTGCTTCTTCCCGTACGAGGATCGGGAAGCTCCCGCACAAACTTAAACCAATGATGGCGATGGATTACTGGGGGCTGTTGACTAGGCTTAAGAGGTAAACAGAACAAAAGTAGTGATCCACTCTTTTTCAGGGTAAGCGACTATAACGAGGGCTAAGTTATGGGCATCTTCGAGCACTATCAACAGCGGTATGAGAAGGCCAGAGAGGAGGAGTACAGCATCCAGGAGTTTCTGGATATGTGCAAACAGGACAAATCCTGCTACGCCTCTGCCGCCGAACGTCTGCTGACCGCCATCGGCGAGCCGGAAATGATCGACACCTCGACCAATCCACGTCTCAGCCGTCTCTTTTCCAATCGCGTCGTCGCGCGTTATCCCGCTTTCAAAGACTTCTATGGCATGGAAGAAGCCATCGAACAGATTGTCTCCTATCTCAAACATTCCGCTCAGGGTCTGGAAGAGAAGAAACAGATCCTCTATCTGCTCGGACCGGTTGGCGGCGGTAAATCCTCGCTGGCAGAGAAACTCAAATCCCTGATGCAAAAAGTGCCCATCTATCGCATCAAGGGCTCACCGGTGAACGATCACCCCTTCTGCCTGTTTGACATCGACGAAGATGGCGAAATCCTCGAGAAGGAGTACGGCATCCCTCGCCGTTATCTGCGCCCCATCATGTCTCCCTGGGTCGCCAAGCGCCTTCACGAGTTTGGCGGTGACATCACCAAATTCAAGGTGGAGAAGGTAAACCCCTCCATCCTCGATCAGATCGCCATCGCCAAGACCGAACCGGGGGACGACAACAACCAGGACATCTCCTCCCTGGTCGGCAAGGTCGATATCCGCATGCTGGAACACTTCGCCCAGGATGATGCCGACGCCTACTCCTACTCCGGTGCGCTGTGCAAGGCAAACCAGGGGATGATGGAGTTCGTCGAAATGTTCAAGGCGCCCATCAAGGTGCTGCACCCGCTGCTGACGGCGACGCAAGAGGGGAATTACAACGGTACCGAGGGGCTCTCCGCCCTCCCCTTCGACGGCATCCTGCTGGCCCACTCCAACGAATCCGAGTGGCAGCAGTTCCGCAACAACAAGAACAACGAAGCCTTCCTCGACCGTGTTTACATCGTCAAGGTGCCCTACTGCCTGCGCGTCTCGGAAGAGGTGAAGATCTATGAAAAACTGCTGTTCAACAGCGAGCTGACCGAGGCCAAATGCGCACCGGGTACTCTGGAGCTGCTGGGCCAGTTCTCGGTGCTGTCGCGACTCAAAGAGCCGGAAAACTCCAGCCTCTATTCCAAGATGCGGGTCTATGACGGCGAGAGTCTCAAGGACACGGATCCCAAGGCGAAGAGCTACCAGGAGTATCGCGACTATGCGGGGGTTGACGAGGGCATGAACGGCCTTTCCACCCGTTTCGCGTTCAAGATCCTCTCCCGCGTCTTCAACTTCGACCACGCGGAAGTGGCCGCCAACCCGGTGCACCTCTTCTACGTGCTGGAGCAGCAGATAGAGCGCGAGCAGTTCCCGCAAGAGCTGCACGATCGCTATCTGGAGTTCATCAAGGGCTACCTGACTCCGCGCTACGTCGAGTTCATCGGCAAGGAGATCCAGACCGCTTACCTCGAGTCGTATTCAGAGTACGGTCAGAACATCTTTGATCGCTACGTCACCTACGCCGACTTCTGGATCCAGGATCAGGAGTATCGTGACCCCGAAACCGGCCAGCTGTTTGACAGAGCGTCTCTCAACAGCGAGCTGGAGAAAATTGAAAAACCTGCCGGGATCAGCAACCCGAAAGATTTCCGCAACGAAATCGTCAACTTCGTGCTGCGTGCCCGGGCCAACAATGCAGGCCGTAACCCCAACTGGACCAGTTACGAGAAGCTGCGCACCGTGATCGAGAAGAAGATGTTCTCCAACACGGAAGAGCTGCTGCCGGTTATCTCCTTCAACAGCAAAACCTCGGCTGAGGAGCAGAAGAAGCACGATAACTTTGTCGAACGGATGATGGAGAAAGGCTACACACGTAAACAGGTGCGGCTGCTCTCCGAGTGGTATCTCAGGGTACGCAAGTCATCCTGACCCTGCCGTGTTCAAGGGGGAGTTATGGCGCATTTTATCGACCGCAGGCTCAACGGCAAAAACAAAAGCGCTGTCAATCGGCAGCGCTTCATCCGCCGCTACAAGAAGCAGATAAAACAAGCGGTCTCGGATGCTGTCTCCAAGCGCAGCATTCAGGACGTGGACAAGGGCGAGAGCATCAGCATCCCGACCAAGGACATCGGGGAACCCCATTTTCATCAGGGTCATGGCGGCAAACGGGAGATGGTGCATCCGGGCAACGACCAGTTTGTCTCCGGTGACAAGATTGACCGGCCCAAAGGGGGTGGCGGCGGCCAGGGGAGTGGCGAGGGCCAGGCCTCGGATCAAGGAGAGGGCGTCGATGATTTCGTCTTCCAGATCTCCAAAGACGAGTATCTGGACTTGCTGTTCGAGGATCTGGAACTGCCGCGGCTGCAAAAGACCCAGCTCAACCAGCTGATGGAGATGAAGACCTACCGGGCCGGCTACACCTCCAACGGGGTGCCTGCCAACATCAACGTGGTGCGCTCCCTGCAAAATTCGCTGGCGCGGCGCATGGCGCTGCAGGCAGGCAAGAAACGTCAGTTGCGTGAACTGGAGGAGCGCCTGGCCCAGCTGGCTTGCGAGCCCAACGACCATTTCGCCGAAATGGCGCAACTTGAAAAAGAGATCAGGGAGCTGAAGCGGCGGATCGATGCAGTCCCCTTTATCGACACCTTCGACCTCAAGTTCAACAACTTCGTCAAACGGCCCGTCCCCTCGAGCCAGGCGGTGATGTTCTGCCTGATGGACGTCTCCGGTTCCATGGATCAGGCTACCAAAGAGATGGCCAAGCGTTTCTATATCCTGCTTTATCTATTCCTGAGCCGGACTTACAAGAATGTCGAGGTGGTCTACATTCGCCACCACACCCAGGCCAAGGAGGTGGACGAGCACGAGTTCTTCTACTCCCAGGAGACCGGCGGTACCATCGTCTCCAGTGCGCTCAAGATGATGAACGACATCATCAACGAACGTTATCCCGCCAACCAGTGGAACATCTATGCGGCGCAGGCATCGGACGGTGACAACTGGGCCGATGACTCACCCCAGTGCAGGGAGATCCTGATGCGCGACATCATGCCGCGGGTGCGTTACTACTCCTACATCGAGATCACTACCCGCGCCCACCAGACCCTGTGGCACGAATATGAGGCGGTGGCAGAGCAATACGCCCACTTCGCCATGGAGCACATTCGCAAGGTCGAGGACATTTATCCGGTGTTCCGGGAATTGTTCAAGAAGCAAGCGGCTTGAGGGATCACATATGGTAGAAACCGCAAGAAAGATAGCGCCGCTGGACGATGGTCCTGACTGGAACTTCGATCTGCTGGAGCTTTATCACCAGGAGATAGCCCGGGTCGCCAAATTCTATCGGCTCGACACCTATCCCAACCAGATCGAGGTGATCACCGCAGAGCAGATGATGGATGCCTACTCCAGCGTGGGCATGCCCATCGGTTATCAACACTGGTCATTCGGCAAGCGCTTTATCCACACCGAACGCAACTACAAGCGCGGCCAAATGGGACTGGCCTACGAGATCGTCATCAACTCGGACCCCTGCATCGCCTATCTGATGGAAGAGAACACCATGCCGATGCAGGCGCTGGTCATGGCCCACGCCTGCTATGGTCACAACTCCTTCTTCAAGAACAACTATCTGTTCAAGGCCTGGACCGATGCCTCCTCCATCATCGACTACCTGTTGTTTGCCAAGAACTACATCACCGAGTGCGAGGAAAAACACGGCATCGATGCGGTGGAGAAACTGCTCGACTCCTGCCATGCCCTGATGAACTTCGGGGTGGATCGTTACAAGCGGCCCCAGAAGATTTCTCTGGCCGAGGAGAAGCGACGCCAGAAGGCGCGGGAAGATTATCTGCAAACCCAGGTCAATGAGCTGTGGCGTACCCTGCCCAAGCAGCACAAGATTGCCGGGGTGGAAGACAGGCGCTATCCTGCCGAGCCTCAGGAGAACATCCTCTATTTCATCGAAAAAAATGCCCCCCTGCTCGAGCCCTGGCAGCGCGAGGTGGTGCGTATCGTGCGCAAGATCAGTCAGTACTTCTACCCGCAGAAGCAGACGCAGGTGATGAACGAGGGCTGGGCCACCTTCTGGCACTACACCATTCTCAACCATCTCTATGACGAGGGAAAAATCAGCGATCGCTTCATGCTGGAGGTGCTGCACAGCCACACCAACGTCGTCTATCAGCCCCCCTACAACAGCCGGTATTACTCGGGGATCAACCCCTACGCCCTTGGCTTTGCCATGTTCACGGACCTGCGTCGCATCTGCGAACACCCGACCGAGGAAGACAGATACTGGTTCCCCGATTACGCTGGCACCAACTGGGTCGAGACATTGCATTTCGCCATGCAGAACTTCAAGGACGAAAGCTTCATCAGCCAGTTCCTCAGTCCCAAGGTAATGCGCGACATGAAGCTCTTTGCCATCGATGACGACGATCTGAAGAACTACCTCAAGGTGTCCGCCATTCACAATGAAGAGGGCTACCGGCTGGTGCGTAGCACCCTGTCCGCTCAATACAACCTGAGCAACCTGGAGCCCAACATTCAGGTCTACAACGTGGCAGTGAAAGGCGATCGCTCCCTGACCCTGCGCTATGTTCCCCACAACCGCATCCCCCTTGGCGAGTCACGCCACGAGGTGCTCAAGCATCTGCATCAGCTGTGGGGCTTCGATGTGGTGCTGGAGCAGGACAATGGCGAGCTATCCGCAGATATCATCGGCCGTTGTCCGGACCGCAAGAGCATGACCTGACGTCAGTACCGGGCATAAAAAACGCGCCATCAGGCGCGTTTTTCTTGGGTCAGGGCAATCAGTTGTCACACAGGTTGCTTGGCATGTCCTGACGCAGACGGGTCCAAAGCTTGCCAGACTCGATGCCGTACTGGCGTACCGTCATGAACACGGCTTCGTGATCCTTGGTTTCGGCCAGCTTGCGCAGCGTCTTGTAGTAGGCATCTGCGGTTTCCCGCGCCTGCTTGTCCGAGAAGTAGTAGCGGCCAACCCGGCTGTACAAGCCCTTGAAACCATTGAGGATCAAGGCATAGATGGGGTTGCCCGAGGCAAACGAAAGCTGGTGATGCAAACGGTAGTCGAAGTCCGCATAGGCCTCGGCCGTGTTCTCCACATCATCGGCACCACGCAGTATCTCGGCGGCCTGTTCCGGGTTGTTGCGAATGGCGCCACGGATGAAGATGGTGCAGATGTTGGTCCGGGCAGAGAGCAGCTGTGCCACCAGATCCGGCACCTTGTCCTGATCGAGACGCGCCAGGGTCTCCAGGATGTTGAGACCGGAGGTTTCCCAGAAATTGTTGACCTTGGTCGGTTTGCCATGCTGGATGGTGAGCCAGCCATCACGGGCAAGGCGCTGCAACACTTCACGCAAGGTAGTGCGAGTCACGCCGATCAATTCGGACAGCTCGCGCTCCGCCGGCAGAATGGATCCAGGAGGAAAGCGATTGTTCCAGATGGACTCGATGATGTATTCCTCGGCAAACCCGGCAGGGCTTTGCGCTTTAATGACCATGTAATGACTCTGTTGTAGTGCGTAAAAAGGCCCCCGAATAATAGCAAAGCCGGTCATGCTGGCAAGCAGAAGGTCGGTCCTCTGCTCACATTACCCCGATCTTTTTGTTAAGAATATGTATACAGCAACAAGTGGGGAGTCAACCAACACCAAATGATGGGGATATAAGCGTTTGCTCGCTGGGCAAGTTCAGCGAGCTTATTTATAGTTATCGCTCCCTTGATTAAAATCATGTGCAATCAATCTGATACAGGTGAATATCCGGATGTTCGGCTCGGGTCGGGCTCGACTGCATAGATGCAGATATCAACAACAGAACAGAGAACCATCATTATGCCAATCAGCCTAGGGCGCGCGTTTACAAAGAACTTTTTGGGCAATGCTCCGCAATGGTACAAAATTGCCATCGTTCTATTCCTGCTGATCAACCCGATCATTTTCTACGTTGATCCCTTCCTGGCCGGCTGGCTGCTGGTTGTCGAGTTTATTTTCACCCTGGCCATGGCCCTCAAGTGCTATCCGCTGCAACCGGGTGGACTCCTGGCCATTGAAGCCGTGCTCATCGGCATGACCTCCGCCAACCAGATAAAGCATGAGCTGGTGGCCAATATCGAAGTGCTTCTGCTGCTGGTCTTCATGGTGGCCGGCATCTACTTCATGAAGCAGTTGCTGCTCTACGTCTTTACCAAGATGCTGGTGCGCATCCACTCCAAGACGTTGCTTTCTCTCGCCTTCTGCCTGGTGTCTGCCTTCCTCTCCGCGTTCCTTGATGCCCTGACCGTGATCGCCGTGGTCATCAGCGTCGCAACCGGTTTCTACGCCATCTACCACAAGGTGGCCTCCCGGGATGAGTCCGGCAATCTGCATCATGATGACGAAGAGATTGACGAGCTCTCCCGCCAGCATCTGAACGAGTTTCGTGCCTTCCTGCGCAGCCTGATGATGCACGCCGCCATCGGTACCGCCCTGGGGGGCGTCTGCACCCTGGTCGGCGAACCCCAGAACCTCATCATCGGTGAACAGGCGGGGTGGCACTTCGGTGAATTTGCCATTCGCATGGCGCCAGTCACCATCCCGGTCTTCATCTGCGGCCTGCTGACCTGCATCTTGGTCGAAAAATTCCGCTGGTTCGGTTATGGCGCCCGCTTGCCCGAGCCCGTGCGTCACATCATGGAATCCTACGAGCGCGACGAAGACGCACAACGTACCCCGCAGGACAAGGCCAAGCTGATCGTCCAGGCGCTGATTGCCACCTGGCTTATCACGGGTCTTGCCCTCCATCTGGCTGCAGTTGGGCTGATCGGCCTGACGGTCATCGTGCTCGCGACGGCGTTCACCGGCGTGACTGAAGAACATGCGCTTGGCAAGGCATTCCAGGAGGCTTTGCCGTTCACCGCCCTGCTCACCGTCTTTTTCAGCGTGGTGGCGGTCATCATCGATCAACAGCTGTTCAAACCGGTGATCCAGTGGGTACTGGCGGCCAAGCCGGAGGATCAGCTTGCCCTCTTCTACCTGGCAAACGGTCTGCTCTCCATGGTCAGTGACAACGTCTTCGTCGGCACCGTCTACATCAACGAGGTGAAGACCGCCCTGATCAACGGCGCCATCAGCCGGGAGCATTTTGATCTGCTGGCCGTGGCCATCAATACCGGCACCAACCTGCCGTCGGTCGCCACCCCCAATGGCCAGGCTGCATTCCTGTTCATGCTCACCTCGGCCCTCGCTCCCCTGCTGCGCCTCTCTTATGGCCGCATGGTTTGGATGGCGCTGCCCTATACTCTGGTGCTGGGGCTTGTCGGCTTTTTCTCCGTGGAGCTGCTCCTCGGTCCTGCAACCGAATGGTTCTATCAGGCAGGGTGGTTGCTGGATCATGGGGCAGTGCCACTGCCCACCCCGTCCACACACTGATCATGAAAGGGGCTGTTCGGCCCCTTTCTTTTCAGATGGGGCTCTGCTCTAATTCAGCCACTATTTTTCTCTGAGAGATCAATCAGATGATCGAGTATCTTCGCCGCATTGCCAGTCATCGGCTGGCCTGGGGATTGCTGGCAGCCTCCGCTTTCGCGCTGGAACTCTGCGCCCTCTTCTTCCAGCACGTGCTGGGTTTGCACCCTTGCGTGATGTGCATCTATGAACGTATCGCCCTCCTCGGCGTGCTCACGGCCGGCCTCCTCGGCATGGTCGCGCCAGAGCGCTGGTACCTGCGCTGGAGTGCCATGCTCCTGTGGGGTTACAGCGCCTTCTGGGGCCTGAAACTGGCGCTCAAGCACGTGGATTACCAGATGAACCCCTCCCCCTTCAACGTATGCGAAGGGTTTGTTGACTTCCCTGCCTGGGCACCACTGAATAAGTGGGTTCCCTGGATGTTCTACCCGGACGGCGACTGCAGCGAGATCAGCTGGCAGTTCCTCGGTTTCTCCATGCCGCAGTGGCTCGTGGTCATCTTTGCCGCCTACCTGCTGGTGTTCGTCATCGTGGCTGCTGGCAACCTGATAAAAGGGCGCTGCTGCAACTAGTCGTTCACTCGACCCTAAAAAGGGAGCCCATGGCTCCCTTTTTATCTCCTCTTTTATCACCTCACGGCCCATGCCCAGAGGGCCGGATCTCCTTCTCCCTGTTCTGCCAATGAAGTGGCTGCCTGCGGGTGCGCATCATCGTAACAGGCCACAAGCGGGTCAAAGGGCGCAGCAGCGACCTGCCACTCAGCCTACCAACAAGAAGGGAGCCATCGGCTCCCTTCTTTCATGTCGTGCACGGCGATGTCACGCGCCTTCGGAGGTAGCCTTGCTGGCACTTCTCCTGGCCTTCACCATGCCGATCACCATGGGCAACAAGGAGACCGCGATGATGCCGAAGATGAGCAGGGTAAAGTTGTGGCGCACTACCGGCAGATTGCCAAAGAAGTGGCCGGCATAGACGAAGGAGAGCACCCACAAGAGCCCCCCCACCAGGTTGAACACCAGGAAGCGGGGATAGGTCATGGCCCCCATGCCCGCCACGAAGGGGGCGAAGGTCCGCACTATGGGCAGGAAGCGGGTGATGATGATGGTCTTGCCGCCATGCTTGGCATAGAAGGCATGGGTCTTGACCAGATAGTCCCGACGAAAGATTTTGGAATCGGGGTTGCGAAACAGCTGTTCACCGAAGAAGTGGCCTATGGTGTAGTTCACCACGTTGCCCATCACGGCGGCGATGATCAGCACGGCGGCCAGGGTGTGCACGTCCAGCACGCTGCCCACGGTGAGGGCTCCTGCCGCAAACAACAGGGAGTCTCCCGGCAGGAAGGGGGTCACCACCAGCCCGGTCTCGCAGAAGATGATGAGAAACAGGATGGCGTATACCCAGACGCCATAATTCTCGAACAGCTCTTTCAGATGCACGTCAACGTGCAGAATAAAGTCGATGGCAAAGAGGATCAGATCCATTTTTTGGTACCCATGAAGTGAACGGCGTGGAGTCTACGCCAATGAGACCTGGCTCACAATCTCCCCATGGTCCCCTTTTTCGAACTCCATGAAGGGAGTCATTCAATCCCCCTTCTTTTTCCCTTTCCCTGAACGTAGGGTTCTGCTCACTCGGCCTTGTCCAGAGCGGCCAGCACCTCGCCGGGCAGGCATTTCTCCCAGCCCCACAAGAGGAGCAGCAACAGGGTCGCGTCGTCGAGCCAGCCAAGGAGAGGCACCACATCGGGGACAACGTCCACCGGGCTGATGCCATAGAGCAGGATAAGGATCACCAGCCCCTTCGCCCACCAGGGCGTGCCTGGGTGGCGAAAGCCCTGATAGAGGCGGCGCAAACGCCGCCAGATGAGCCAGCGTCTGGTGCTCATGACGCGATCAGCTCGCCGCGCAGCCGCTGGATCTGATCCCGCAGCGCCGCCGCCTGTTCGAACTCCAGATCCCGCGCATGCTGGAACATCTGCTCTTCCATCCGCTTGATCTCCTTGCTGATCTCGCTGGCAGAGCGGGCATGGTACTCCCCTTGCGGTTCGGCAGCCTTGCGACTCCCCTTGCCGGCCTTGCCCGCCGTGCGGCTGCCCCCCATGTCCATCACATCGCCGATGGCCTTGTTGAGCCCCTTCGGCACGATGCCGTGTTCCAGGTTGTGGGCGTGTTGCAGGGCGCGGCGCCGCTCGGTCTCTTCAATCGCGACCTTCATGGAGTTGGTGATGGTATCCCCGTAGAGGATCACCTTGCCGTTGAGGTTGCGTGCCGCCCGGCCGATGGTCTGAATGAGGGAGCGGGTGGAGCGCAGGAAGCCCTCTTTATCCGCATCCAGAATGGCCACCAGGGAGACTTCCGGCATGTCGAGGCCTTCGCGCAGCAGGTTGATGCCCACCAGCACATCGAACTTGCCAAGGCGCAGGTCGCGGATGATCTCCACCCGCTCTACGGTATCAATGTCCGAGTGCAGATAGCGCACCCGTACCTCGTGATCCGCCAGGTATTCGGTCAAGTCCTCCGCCATCCGCTTGGTCAGTGTCGTGACCAGCACCCGCTCCTCCACCGCCACCCGCTTGCGGATCTCGGAGAGCAGATCGTCCACCTGGGTGCTGACCGGCCGCACTTCCACCTCGGGATCGAGCAGCCCGGTGGGACGCACCACCTGCTGCACCACGTCACCGCCGGACTTCTCCAGCTCGTAGGGGCCCGGGGTCGCCGAGACAAACACCGTCTGGGGCATCAGCGCCTCGAACTCGTCAAACTTGAGGGGCCGGTTGTCCAGCGCCGAGGGAAGGCGGAAGCCGTACTCCACCAGAGTCTCCTTGCGGGATCTGTCCCCTTTGAACATGGCGCCGATCTGCGGCACCGTGACGTGGGATTCGTCGATGATGAGCAGGCCGTCCCCCGGCAGGTAGTCAAACAGGGTGGGCGGCGGCTCGCCGGGGGCACGGCCGGACAGATAGCGGCTGTAGTTCTCGATGCCGGAGCAGTAACCCAGCTCCTGCATCATCTCCATGTCGAACTGGGTGCGCTGGCTGATGCGCTGCTCCTCCACCAGCTTGTTGAGGCTCATCAACTGCTCGCGCCTCCCCTTGAGCTCCTCCTTGATGTGCTCGATGGCACCCAGGATGGTCTCCCGCGGGGTGGCGTAGTGGGTCTTGGGGTAGATGGTGTAGCGCACCACCGTCTGCTCGATGGCGCCGGTCAGGGGATCGAACAGGGAGAGGCGTTCTACCTCTTCATCAAAGAGCTCCACCCGCAGGGCCAGCTTGTCCGATTCGGCGGGGTAGATGTCGATCACCTCCCCCCGCACCCGGAAGGTGCCGCGCTGGAAGGCCATGTCGTTGCGGGTGTACTGCAGTTCGGCGAGGCGGCGCAGGATATCCCGCTGATTGATCACGTCCCCCACTTTGAGGTGCAGCATCATGCTGAGGTAGGCCTGGGGATCACCCAGACCATAGATGGCCGACACCGAGGCGACGATCACCACGTCACGCCGCTCCAGCAGCGCCTTGGTGGCTGACAGCCGCATCTGCTCGATGTGATCGTTGATGGAGGCATCCTTCTCGATGAAGGTGTCCGTGGTCGGCACATAGGCTTCGGGCTGGTAGTAGTCGTAATAAGAGACGAAATACTCCACCGCGTTGTCGGGGAAGAACTCCTTCATCTCCCCGTAGAGCTGGGCCGCCAGGGTCTTGTTGGGGGCCAGTATCATGGTGGGACGATTGAGGGTCGCGATGACGTTGGCCATGGTAAAGGTCTTGCCCGAACCGGTCACCCCGAGCAGGGTCTGATGGGCCAGTCCCGACTCGATGCCATCGAGCAGCTGGGCGATGGCCCTCGGCTGATCCCCGGCGGGTTGAAACTGGCTGGCCAACTGGAATAACTTGCTCATGACGACTCCCGGCAAAAAACGGCAAGGGAGCAGTGTACCCTGAGTTGAAGGAGCTGGGTATCCGCTCACCCTCCCTGATGGCTATTGACCCTGAAATACGACCTCTGTATGATGCACCTCCTTGCCTGATGTTCCCCCGTAGTTCAGTCGGTAGAACGGCGGACTGTTAATCCGTATGTCACTGGTTCAAGTCCAGTCGGGGGAGCCAATTCCTCACCATCTCGGTGCAAGTTATCCACTTTAGTGCTTTCCTCTTCCAATTTTAATGCACAAGCCCTTCCCTGCGGCCTGACTCCCTTTTGATCTCCCGATACTGACCAGCAGCGTTTTGTTCTGCTGCGCATAACTATTTGATTTTTATAGAAACAATTTATTGCAGGTATTTTTTGAACAGTCCTTGCAGCCCAGTATTGGCGCGGCTTTCAGCCTGATCGCCAAGTTTCATGAACAGGGTTATCCACAGTTTCTGTGGGTAACTTGACCAAAGCCACGGTTCATCTGGGCTGGCAGCCATTGTCCCCGGTTTGCGCTGGCCGCCTCCCCTCTTCCCCATTTTCTGCTGTTTTTCCCTTCCCCCCTAAATGGGATGAATCGACTCGCGGTGCTGCCTGTGGGGGATTTTTTTTCGCTATGCCGCGTCCTGCGGGTCAGCACTCGCCGGATGAGTCATGAGTCTCTTTTGTCACCCTTCAATTTCCTCAGTGGAAAATGCTGAAAAACGTGCCCGTTTGCTCCCCATGCAGCAGGTAATAAATTGTCCACAGGAGCGTCATCCCCTCTCTGCTCGACAGCATATTTCACTCATTGACAGCGGGCCTTGCAGCGTAAAATAGAGGTGTTTTCCCCAGCCCCCCCTCGCATCCCTGCCTTCACCGAAGAGACCAGCACTTAACTGGCTGTTAATCTGCTTTGGCGCTTCTTTCTTGATACAGGATCCGGCACAATATCGGCCCCACTTTTTTCCTCGGTTTTTCCGGGCATGACCATAGATTTCGTGACACTGCTACATCAAAGCGACTCCCTGCTGCTGTTCGTGGTACTGGCCTTCGGGCTGCTGCTGGGCAAGGTACGCATCGGCAACTTCCAGATAGGCAACACCATAGGCGTGCTCTTCACCGCCCTGCTGTTTGGCCAGATGGGATTCCAGTTTTCCACCTCCACTGAAAACGTCGGCTTTATGCTGTTCATCTTCTGCGTGGGGATTGAAGCGGGGCCGCACTTTTTCAGCGTCTTCCTGCGCGACGGCATCCACTACATCACCCTGACCCTGGTGATCCTGCTGTCGGCCCTGCTGCTGACCGTGGGGCTCGCCAAGTTCTTCAATCTGGGGCCCGGCATGGCCGCCGGCATTCTGGCAGGTTCCCTCACCTCCACGCCGGCCCTGGTGGGGGCCCAGGACGCCCTGCGAAGCGGATTGCTCAACCTGCCCCACCAGACCGACATGCAGTCGGTGCTCGACAACATGGGGATAGGCTACGCCCTGACCTACCTGGTGGGCCTGGTGGGCCTGATGCTGGTGGTGCGCTACCTTCCTTCCCTGGCCAGGCTGGATCTCAACACCGAGGCCCAGAAGATCGCCCGCGAGCGGGGGCTCTCCGACAGCGAGAGCCGCAAGACCTATCTGCCCATCATCCGCGCCTATCGGGTCGGCCCGGAGCTCGCCGCCTGGATCGGCGGTCGCACCCTGCGCGAAACCGGCATCTATCCCCACACCGGCTGCTATGTGGAGCGCATTCGCCGCAACGGCATTCTGGCCAGCCCCGATGGTGACGCCGTCATTCAGGAAGGGGACGAGATCGCCCTGGTGGGCTACCCCGAGAGCCACGAGAAGCTCGACGTCAACTACCGCAACGGCAAGGAGGTGTTCGATCGCAACCTCCTTGACCTGCAGATCGTCACCGAAGAGATCGTGGTGAAGAATGATGCCGTGGTGGGTCGTCATCTGGTGGAGCTCAACCTCACCGAGAAGGGATGCTTCCTCAACCGGGTGGTGCGCTCCCAGATAGAGATGCCCTTTGACCGCAACATCATGCTGCAAAAGGGCGACGTGCTGCAGATCAGCGGCGAGAAGCAGCGGGTCAAGCTGCTGGCCAACAAGATAGGCTTCATCAGCATCCACAGCCAGACCACGGATCTGGTGGCCTTTGCCACCTTCTTCGTGCTGGGCCTGCTGATCGGCTCCGTCTCCCTGGTGTTCGGCCAGATAGAGTTCGGCCTCGGCAACGCCGTCGGCCTCCTGCTGGCGGGGATCCTGATGGGCTACCTGCGGGCCAACCACCCCACGGTGGGCTATGTGCCACCCGGTGCCCTGCGCCTTGCCAAGGATCTCGGCCTTGCCGTCTTCATGGTGAGCACCGGCCTCAAGGCGGGGGGCGGCATCCTTGATCACCTGAGCGAAGTGGGGATGGTGGTGCTCTTCTCCGGCATGCTGGTGACAACCTTGCCGGTGCTGGTAGGCTACCTGTTCGGTGTCTGGGTGCTCAAAATGAACCCAGCCCTGCTACTTGGTGCCATCACGGGCGCCCGTACCTGCGCCCCGGCCATGGACGTGGTGAACGAGGCGGCCAACAGCTCCATCCCGGCGCTCGGCTACGCCGGCACCTATGCGGTGGCCAACGTGATGCTGACCCTGGCGGGCTCCTTCATCATCGGCTTCTGGTTCTAGCCAAACGGGCCCGCAACACGCAGAAAAAGAGGAGCCTCGAGGCTCCTTTTTTCATGGGCGGGCACTCCTGGATGGAATAGTGGAAATCGTGCTATGGGGCCATCTCTATCAAACCCAATAAGCTAAATCACCCACAAGGCGCCACTTACACTCAATAAAACGAGCGAGGTGTAAGTGATGAAACGCGCATGGATGATTGTGATCTGGTGGTTCTGCTCCCTGACGCCAGCCTGGGGGGCCGAGTCCGGCAAGCAGGTGGCCCCCGAGGAAAAGACGGAGAAAAGCGCCCTGAGCTTTGCAAACGACGAGCTTGCCAGACCCAGGCTGGGGGATCTCGACGTCATGCTGGAGCAGCGCACCATCCGAGTGCTCACCACCTACAACAAGACGGGATTTTTCATCACCAAGGGCGTGCAGCGGGGCGTCACCTACGATGCCTTCATGCAGGTGGAGCAGCGCCTCAACGAACAGTTGCGCAAGCAAAAGGCGATCAAACGCCACCTCAAGGTGCACTTCGTCTTCATTCCCGTGGCTCGGGAAGCCCTGCTGACCTCCCTCATCGAGGGCAAAGGCGACATCGCCGCCGCCAATCTCACCATCACGGACAAGCGCAAGAAGCAGGGTATCGCCTTCACCGATCCCCTGCTTGAAAACGTGCGGGAGCTGCTCGTCTCCGGCCCCCTCTCCCCCAAGGTGGAAAGCGCCGCCGATCTCGGGGGCCAGCGCGTCTTCGTACGCCCCTCCTCCAGCTACTACGAGAGCCTGCTCGCCTACAACCAGGCCCGCAAGTCGGCGGGAGAGCCCCTCATCGACCTCCAGCCCGCCTCGGAGGTGCTCGAAGATGAAGATCTGGTGGAGATGGTCAATGCGGGCCTGCTCCCCTTCATCGTCATGGACGAGCACAAGGCCCGCTTCTGGCAAAAGATCTTCCCCGGGATCACCATTCACGACGCCCCCGTGTTCCGGGAAGGGGGCGTCATCGCCTGGGCGGTGCGCAAGGAGAGCCCCCAGTTGCTCGCCATGCTCAACGAGCAGATCAAGGCGCTGCGTGGCAAGGCGACGGGGGACGAGATCCTGGCCCGTTATCTCAAGCAGAACAAGTTCGTCAAAAGCGCCGCCGCCGAGGCGGAGCGCAAGAAATTCCTGCAGGTGGTGGCGCTGTTCCGTGAATATGGCGAACGCTATGACATGGACTGGCTGCTGATGGCGGCCCAGGGCTACCAGGAGTCCGCCCTCAACCACCAGGCCCGCAGCAATGTGGGCGCCATCGGCATCATGCAGATCATGCCCGCCACCGGCAAGGGGCTGAAAGTCGGCGACATCCGCAAGCTCGAGCCCAATATTCACGGCGGCGTCAAATACATGCGCTGGATGATCGATCACTACTATGCGGACGAGCCCATGACCGCCCTCGACAAGGCCCTCTTCTCGTTCGCCTCCTACAATGCCGGCCCCGCCCGGGTGGCGCGGCTCCGCGCCGAGGCCAGAAAACGGGGGCTGGATCCCAACGTCTGGTTCCACAACGTCGAGTACGTGGCAGCAGAGAAAATCGGCCCCGAGACGGTCACCTATGTGGGCAACATCTACAAGTACTACATCGCCTACAAGCTGGTGATGGAGCAGGTGGCCCTGCGCCAGCAGGCGAGTGACGCCCTGAAACAGGAGGCGAAGGAGGACGTCAGCACATCGGCGGCGAAACCGGCCCAGTGATCCTTGCCGGACGAGGCGCTCACGGGCGCCTCGCTTCTATGCGCGCCCCCCTCTTCGGCCCATGACCAGAATGAACACAATGGTCACAACAGCCTTAATAGCCATTACGGTCAGATTGTTTTCCAGCCAGACATGATTAATTAACCTTCTTGCAACAATCACAAGGAGAGCACCATGTTGCAAGGAACCCTCAAACGCACCCTGATCGGTAGCCTGCTCGCACTGAGCGTCGGCGCCCACGCCCAGATCAACGAAGTCCACTTCCTGATCCCGGGCGGCGCCGGCGGCGGCTGGGACAACACGGCCCGTGGCACCGGCGAGGCTCTGACCAAGTCCGGCCTCATCAACACCGCTTCCTACCAGAACATCTCGGCCGGCGGCGGCGCCAAGGCCATCGCCCACCTGATCGAGACCTCGGCACAGTCCGACAAGACGCTGCTGGTCAACTCCACCCCCATCATCGTCAAGTCCCTCTCCAAGGAGCTGCCGCAATCCTTCCGGGATCTCACCCCGGTCGCCGCCATCATCGCCGACTATCAGGCGCTGGCGGTCCCCCTGGACTCCCCCTATCAGAACTGGGCCCAGTTGCTGGCCGCCTATGAAGCCAATCCCGCCAAGGTGAAGATTGCCGGCGGCTCCGCCCGCGGCAGTCTGGATCACCTGGTGGCCGCCATGACCTTCAAGAATGCGGGGGCCGATGCCGGCAAGCTGCGCTACGTGGCCTATGACGCCGGCGGCAGCGCCATGGCGGCGGTGCTGGCGGGGGAAACCCAGGTGCTCTCCACCGGCTTTGGCGAGGCGATGGAGGCGGTCAAGTCCGGCCAGATGCGGATCCTCGGCGTCACCGCCCCCGAGCGGATGCCGGACGCCAGCCAGGTGCCCACCTTCTCCGAGCAGGGCAACCCCACCGTGTTTGCGAACTGGCGCGGCTACTTCGCCTCCCCCGACGTCAGCCCCGAGCAGTCCGCCGAGTTCGCCGCTCTGCTCAAGCAGATGTACGACAAGCCGGAGTGGGAAGCGGTGCGCGCGCGCAACAGCTGGATCAACCAGTATCAGGCCGGTCCCGAGTTCACTGCCTTCCTCAACAGCCAGGAGCAGCAGATCGGCGGCCTGATGCGCGAGCTCGGCTTCATCAAATAACCCTCAGCCTGTGGCGGGCCAGGCCCGCCCATCGGAGTCATCATGCCACTGACCAAGGAAAGGTTCGGGGGACTGCTGTTTTTGCTGCTCTCCCTCGCCTACGGCTATCACGCCACCCAGATCCCCGGCTACCCGGGGGATGAATATGAACCCTTTACCGCCAGCACCCTGCCCTATGCCCTGGCAGGTGTCGGGGTCCTGCTCTCCCTGATCCTGATCTGTTCCCCGGGAGGAGAGCGACTGGGCAAGGAGTCCGGCAACTGGCGGCTGGTGTTCGCCCTGCTGGGGCTGATGCTGGTCTATGGCCTAGCCCTTGGCTGGCTCGGCTTCCTCGTCGCCACCATCTTGTTCCTCATCGGCGGCATCCGGCTGATGGGCGAGCAGAGCCTCGCCTTCGCCTGCAAGGTGAGCATACCTTTCACCCTCATGTTCTGGGCCCTGCTGACCAAGGGGCTCAATGTCTATCTCGAGCCGGGTCGGCTGTTCACCCAGTTGCTGGGATAAGGAGAACCCATGTTAGACGGAATCCTGCAAGGGCTCGGCACCGCCATGATGCCCATCAACCTCTTCATGGTGGTGGTCGGCTGCTTCGTCGGCACCTTCATCGGCATGCTGCCGGGGCTGGGCCCGGTCACCGCCATCGCCCTGATGATCCCCATCACCTACGGGCTGGATCCGGCTTCCGGCATCATCCTGATGGCCGGGGTCTATTACGGCTCCATGTTCGGCGGCTCCACCGCCTCCATCCTGATCAACACCCCGGGCTGCTCCGCCAGCATGATCACCGCCATCGACGGCTATCCGCTGGCCTGCAAGGGGCAGGCGGGCAAGGCGCTGGCCATCGCCGCCTACGCCTCCTTCGTCGGCGGCACCCTGTCGGCCATCTTCCTGATGGTGGCAGCGCCCCTGCTCGCCAAGGTCTCCCTCGCCTTCCAGTCGGCGGACTACTTCGCCCTCATGGTGCTCGGGCTCTCCGCGGTGGCGGCCTTTGCCGGCAAGGGCCAAGTGCTCAAGGCGCTGATCATGGCGCTGTTTGGCATCATGATCTCCACCGTCGGCATCGACCGCAGCGTCGGGGTGGACAGATTCACCTTCGGTCTCCCGGACTTGCGCGATGGTTTCTCCTTCCTGCTGCTGGCCATGGCCACCTTCGCCCTGGCAGAGATCCTGATGACGGTGCTGCGCCCGGGCAAGGACACCAGCCAGGAGGAGGCGAGCAAGATGCAGCAGCTCGGATCCCTCAAGCTGAGCCGGGACGAGGTAAAGGAGATAGCGCCCCCCATCGCCCGCTCCTCGGTGCTGGGGTTCCTCATCGGCGTGCTGCCGGGGGCCGGTGCCACCATCGCCTCCTTCATGGCCTATGGGGCCGAGCGCAACTTCGCCCGCAAGGGCAAACGGGACGAGTTTGGCAAGGGCAGTCTGACCGGCATAGCCGCGCCGGAAGCGGCCAACAACGCCGCCTCCAGCGGGGCCTTCGTGCCGCTGCTGACCCTGGGGATCCCGGGCTCCGGCACCACGGCCCTGATGCTGGGGGCCCTCATCGCCTACGGCATCCAGCCCGGCCCGCGCCTCTTCATGGAGCACCCTGACGTGTTCTGGTCGGTGATCATCTCCATGTATCTGGGCAACGTGGTGCTGCTGATCCTCAACCTGCCGCTCATTCCCTACCTGGCCAAGATCCTGCAAGTGCCGCGCCCCGTGCTCATCCCCATGGTGCTGCTGTTCTCGCTGATCGGGGTCTATCTGGTCTCCTTCAACACCATGGACATCTATGTGATGGTGCTGGTGGCCCTGGTGGCCATCGGGCTGCGCCTGCTTGACTTCCCCATGGCCCCCATGCTGCTCGGCTTCATCCTGGGGGGAATGCTGGAGGACAACCTGCGCCGGGCCCTGGTGATCAACGACGGCTCCCTGAGTTTCCTGTGGGAGCGCCCCATCACCCTGGGCTTCACCCTGGTCACCCTGGTGATGCTGCTGCTGCCGCTCTGGCAGTGGTGGCAGGCCCGTCGCACGCCGGTAGCGACCCTGCAATCCGACCCGACCTGATCCCAGCCATCACAAAAAGAGCGCCAAAAGGCGCTCTTTTTCTTGAGTTGGAACCGGCCACTCAGCGCTGACGGTAGCGCCGCTCCGGCCGGCCCACGGTGCCGTACTCCAGCTCCGGGCTCGCCAGCTGCTGACCCACCAGAAACTCCAGATAGCGGCGCGCCGTGGTGCGGCTCACCCCGACCCGGCTGCCTATCTCCTCGGCGCTGGCCCCCTCCTGATGGAGGGCCGCCAGCACCCTTTGCAGGGTGAGGGCGTCTATCCCCTTGGGCAGGCCGCCCGCCGCCACCTGTTGCAACGGGGAGCCAAGGAGCGCATCCACCGCCTGCTGATCGATGTCCGCCAGCGCCGCAAGCGCGGCGCGGCTCTGGCAATATTTGTCGAGCGTGTCGCGCAGTCGCTCGAACACCACGGGCTTCAAGATGAAATCCACCACCCCGAGGCGCATCGCCTCCTGCAGGGCCGCCGCCTCGCGGGCGGCGGTGAGCAGGATGACGTCGAGGTGAGCCCCGCTCTGGCGCAACTCCCGCAGCAGGGAGAAGCCCTCCCCGTCCGGCAGCCAGACATCCAGCAGCACCAGATCGGGCTTGAGTATGGTTATCTGCTCCCTGGCATCGAACAGGGTGAGCGCCACCCCCAGCACCTCGAAACCGGCGAGGCGCTGCACGAAGCGACGGTGGATCTCGGCAATGGCGGGATCATCCTCGACGATCAGGATCTTGATCACTCATACCTCCTTGGGAATGTAACAGACGACGCAACTTCCCTGCGCCGTGGCTTCGATGGTGATGGTCCCCTGCAGGGCATCCAGTGTCTTGCGCACCAGGGCCAGACCTATGCCGTGGCCGGGTTCGGCCTTGCTGCTGACCCCGCGCTCGAACAAGGTGTCCGCCAAAGCGGGATCGACGCCGCCGGCCCCGTCCTCCACCTCCAGAATGAGATCCTGGCCGAGATCGCTCAAAGAGACCCGGATCGGCTGGTAGGGGGCGCCATGGCCGCGGGTCGCCTCGAAGGCGTTGTCGATGAGGTTGCCAAGCAGGGTCACCAGCTGGGAGCCGCTGACCCGGGCGGGGATGTCGTGCAGGCGGGAATCCGGGTCCACCTCCAGCACCAGTCCCAGCTCATGGGCTCTGTGGTACTTGCCAAGCAGCAGGCCCGCCACCTTGGGCTTGGCGATGGCCCCCATCAAAAAGCTCAGGAGGGTCTGCTCGGTGGCCGCCTCCCGGCCGATGAAGGCGAGCGCCTCCCGGGTGGCCCCCAGCTCGATGAGACCAGCTATGGTGCCGAGCTGGTTGTTGTGTTCGTGGGTCTGCACCCGCAGCAGATCGCTGTAGGCCTGCACCTGGGAGAGCTGGGCACTGAGCTCGGCCAACTCGTCCTTGCGCCGAAAGCTCGACACGGCGCCGATCAGCCGACCCTCCTGCACCAGAGGCAGCCGGTTGACGATGAGGGACTGACCGTTGAGCACTATCTCCTCGTCATACTGGGGCCGGGGATCCTGAATGAGGGAGAGCATGCGGCTGCCGGGCAGCAAGCGGGTGACGGGCTGGCCTATGGCGGCCTGCGCAGCCCGCTCATCGAGGCGCAGCAGCCGGATGCCGTTGGGGTTGAGGGAGGTGAGCCTGCCTTGCTCGTCGATGGTGAGTATCCCCTCGCGCACCGTGCGCAGGGTGCAGTCGAGCTCCGCATAGAGGCGGCCGATCTGCTCGGGCTCAAACCCCAGCAGGGCCCGCTTGTAGCGTTTGGCCAGCCAGGCCGCGGCGACGCTGTTGAGCAGCACTATGAGCAGTGTCATTGCGAGGCCAAAGCGCAGGAAGCCCTGCAGGTCCGCCTCTATGTCCCGCACCAGATAACCGACAGAGACCACGCCGATGACCCTGCCCATCTCATCCCGGATGGGCCCCTTGCCGCGCACCGAGACCCCGAGGGCCCCTTGAGCGCGGGAGATGTAGAACTCCCCCCGTAGGGCGCGTCCGGGATCGTCCCCCATCATGGGTTTGCCTATCCTGTCTGCATTTGGGTGCACCAGGCGGCGCGCCTCCTTATCGCCGATGACGATGTAGCTGGCACCGACCTCGGCCCGCATCCGCTCCACCAGCACGTTGAGGCGGGTGCTATCGGCTCGCTTCACCCCGGCGATGACGCCGGGCTCACGGGCCACCAGCCGCGCCACGTCCAGGGCCTGATCCCCCACCTCCCGGTAGCGCTGCTCGGCGACATAGTAGTAACTGGCCCCGCTCAGCAACACCAGTTGCAACAGACTGACCAGACAGAGAATGAGCAGGAAGCGTCCTTGCAACCCGAGCCTCATGCCTCCTTGTCGCCTCGCAACAAGTCGAGCAGCAGACTGCCATCGCGCAAGGCCTTGTGCACCTGCACCGAGGTGGGTTTGGTGGGATCTTCGTAAAAGTGGGTGGATTCAATCTGCAAGCGTACCAGGTACTCGGCGGGCAACTGGCTTGCCAGGGACTGGTGCAGCATGGGGAAGAGCAGTCGATCGGCCCGGGTGATCTCCCCCCCGAGCAGCAGCTTGCCCGGGTTGAGCAAGCAGATGAGGTTCGCCAGCACCCGGGAGAGGCGGCCCGCCGCCTGGTGCAGGATGTCCTGACACAGGCTGTTGCCCGCCAGCGCCAGCTCGCACAGCTCGCGGATGGTGACGCTTTCGGGCAGATCGAACTCCTGCATCCGTTCGCGCAGCTCCCGATATTGCGCCTCCAGCGCCTGATTGGTCACCAGGGTGCAGGCGCAACCGAAGCCACCGCAGTAGCAGCGCTGGCCATAAGGTTCGAGCTGCAGGTGGCTGAGATCCCCGAGCAGAGCCGACTCGCTCTCGATGAGCTGGCCATTGACCACCATGCCGACCCCGATGTCGTTGTGCACAAACACCAGCACCGCATCCGAGCAGTTCCTGGCGGCGCCCCACTCCCGCTCGGCCTGGATCCAGGTGCGCACGTCGCCGCTCACCAGCACGGGTACCGAGAAGGCCTCCTGCAGGGTGGGACCGAGGGGCCAGTTGCGCAGATCGTAATAGGGAAAATGCTTGACCATGCCGGAGTGGCGCTCCACCTGGCCGGGCAGGCAGAGGGCGATGCAGGCCAGACGCAGCGCCTTCTTGGGCAAAAAGCCCTCGATGGCCCGCACCAGGCTGGCCAGCAGCTCGGCACGCTCCGCCTCGTTGAAGACATGGCGATGGCGCGCCAGGGAGTGACCCGCGAGATCGAACAGGGCCATGTCCACATAGCCGCGCCCCAGGCGCATGGAGAGAAACTGGAAGCGGCGCTCGTTGATGCGCAGCAGGGTCTGGCGACGGCCACGCCCCACCGAGCTCTCGCCGCAGGTTACCACCAGGCCGCCGTCCAGCAGCTCGCGGGTGATCTTGGTGATGCTGGCCGGCGACAGGCCGGTCAGACGGGACAGATCGGTACGGGACAGCTCCTTGTGCTCCTCCAGGCTGGCATAGACCAGGCCGTAGTTGAGCTGACGGATCAAATCGATACTGCCTTTCACGATCTCATTCATAGGGTTGGGGCTAACGAAAGGAACGAATGGCGCGATTTTCACACATTCTGCGCCGATCCCCAAATTTGCCGTCTGGAAATCCTGTCCAGACGGCAAAAATGTGATTAGTAACGGAAGCGGGAGACGAGTTGGCGCAATTTGTCACCCGTGCCTGCCAGGGCGCGGGTGGTGGTGCTGGACTCCCCGGACGCCTCGGTCAGCTCGCTGACGATCTGCTGGATGGCCACCAGGTTCTTGTTGATCTCCTCGGAGACCGCGTGCTGCTCCTCGGCGGCCGTGGCGATCTGGATGTTCATGTCGTTGATGGTGCCCACCGCCGCCACCATGCTGTCCAGGGAGCTGGCGATGTGGCTCGCCTCCTGCACCGTCTCCTGGCTGCGTGCCTCGCTGGCCTGCATCACCTCCACCGCCTGTTTAACTCCGCCCTGCAGGCGCTGGAGCATCTCGTTGATCTCCTTGGTGCTCTGCTGGGTACGGCCCGCGAGGGATCGCACCTCGTCCGCCACCACCGCAAAGCCGCGCCCCTGCTCGCCCGCCCGGGCCGCCTCGATGGCGGCGTTGAGGGCCAGCAGGTTGGTCTGATCGGCGATGCCGCGAATGACCTCCACCACGGAGCCTATCTTGCCGGTCTCATGGGCGAGCTGCTCGATGACCCCGGCCGCCACATGCACTTCGTCCACCAGCCGGTTGATGCTGCCGATGGCGCTGTTCACCACCCCCCGGGCCGCATCGGACTCGCGGGCCGCATCGCTGGTGGCGCTGGCGGCGTTGGAGGCGCTCGCCGCCACCTCCTGGGCGGTGGAGCTCATCTCGGTCACCGCGGTCACCACCTGATCCGTCTCCTTGCCGTGGCCCTGCATCTGCCTGTCCGCATGCTCGCTCAGGCTATGCAGCCGATCCACGGCCCCCAGCAACTGGTGGCTGGTCTCCCCCACCTGGCTCACCACCGACTGGATCCGCTCGACGAAGCGGTTGAAGGCGGCGGCCAGTTGCCCCACCTCGTCCTTGCTCTGCACCTTGAGGCGCTGGGTCAGATCCCCGTCCCCGTCGGCGATGTCGTTGAGTGCGGCAACCGCATCCGCCAGCGGGCGGGTGACCCGGTTGCCGATCACCACGGTGGCCGCCAGGGTCACCCCCAGGATCACCAGGATGAACAGCACCCCGGTTTTCAGGGAGCCATACATGGTCTCCTCCCGCTCGCTGCGCAGGGTGGCCAGCTCATTGTCGATGTCGTCGATGTAGAAGCCCGTGCCCACGACCCACTGATATTTGTCGAGCACCAGGTTGAAGGAGAGCTTGGGGGCATCCCGCCCGATAGAGGGCTTGTTGGTCCAGTACTCCGAGAAGCCATCTCCTTCCCGCGCCGACTTGATGATCCCCTGAATGAGGAAGGCACCCTTGGTATCCTTGTCCTGCCAGCGGTTCTTCCCCTCCATCTCGGGCCGGGTCGGCAGCAGCACGGTATTGCCCTGATAGTCATAGACGAAGAAGTAGCCGTCGCTGCCATAGCGCAGCGGCCGCAATATCTCCTTCACCTGCTGGCGCACTTCGGGACTGTCAGGCTTGCCGTAGCTGCCCTCGATGGCCGTCTTGGCCAGCATCAGATAACTGCTGAGCAGCGCCTTGCGCTCCTTGATTGCCCTCTCCCGCGCCACCACCAGATCCGACTCCAGATCGCTCCTGGCCACCAGGTAGTTGCTGAGATTGACCACCAGGGCCATCAGCAGCACGGGGATGGCCCCCAGTAACAGGATCTTCTGCTTAAGTGTCATTGTGTCACCCTTTGTGCTGTGTTCATTGCTGCATGATGTCTGCCTAAACGGCATGGGAAGCTGGCCGAAAGGGAAGTGCGTTCGCTACAATCCCGCCACCTTTCATTATCGACCAGATGAGCTGACTCATGAACCTATGTCCTTGCGGTTCCTCTCTTTTTCTTGCCAAGTGCTGCGGTGTACTCCACGCAGGTCAGCCCGCCGCCACCCCGGAGCAGCTGATGCGATCCCGCTACAGCGCCTTCGTACTGGGATTGGGAGAATATCTGGTACACAGCTGGCACCCGGACTATCTGAACGGGCTGACCGCGGCCGACCTCTCATCGACCGACACCCGCTGGGATGGCCTCGAGATCCTCGCCAGCCAGGGCGGCCCCGATGACACCCTCGGCATGGTGGAATTCAAAGCCTGGTTCCTGGAGGGGGATGAACGTCACTGCCTCCATGAGCGCTCCCGCTTCGTGCGCCATCAGGGGCGCTGGGTCTACACCGACGGCGAGCAGGATCCGGCGCCGCTGCGGGTGGGGCGAAACGACCCCTGCCCCTGTGGCAGCGGCAAGAAGTTCAAGAAGTGCTGCGGCTGAGGTTTCCCCCACGCCGCCCTCTGGCCAGCCTCCGGGCTGGCCTTCTCCCCTCCCGTCATGCTTTCCCCTGCCCGCCTCGACGGTGACGTGAGGTTCATCACATTTCGCTCATCCCCTCACACTCAATGAGCGTTTACGAACATTAATTTGGCCCATATCAAACATTTTACGTCGTGAAGGCGCCACACTGGCCTCATCTGGAAGAGATGAGACGGGCACGAATGAAAAGAATCACCACACAAGTCGTCATCATAGGGGGGGGCGCCACCGGCGCCGGCATCATGCGTGATTGCGCGCTGCGCGGCATCGACTGCATCCTGCTTGAGCGGGACGACATCGCCGCCGGCACCACGGGCCGCAACCATGGCCTGCTCCACTCCGGCGCCCGCTACGCGGTGACGGATCAGGAGTCCGCCCGCGAATGCATTCAGGAGAACCGCATCCTCAAGCGGATCGCCAGCCACTGCGTCGAGGACACCGGCGGCCTCTTCATCACCCTGCCGGAAGATGACATCCATTTTCAAAATACCTTCATGGATGCCTGCGCCCTGGCGGGCATCGACGCCCGCCAGCTGGATCCCGCCGAGGCGCTGCGCCTCGAGCCCAACGTCAACCCGGCGCTGATCGGTGCCATCCAGGTGCCGGACGGCACGGTCGATCCCTTCCGTCTGGCTGCCGCCAACGTGCTGGATGCCAAGGAGCACGGCGCCCGCATCTTCACCCACAGCAAGGTGCTGGGGCTGCTCCGCAACCAAGACAGAGTGCACGGGGTCAAGGCCATCAACACCCGCACCGGCGAAGCGTTCGAGGTGGAGTGCCAGGAGGTGATCAACGCCGCCGGCATCTGGGGCCAGCAGATATGCGAGTACGCCGACCTCGGCATCCGCATGTTCCCCGCCAAGGGTTCCCTGCTCATCATGGATTACCGCATCAACCAGCTGGTGCTCAACCGCTGCCGCAAACCGGCGGACGCGGACATTCTGGTGCCGGGCGATACCATCTCCCTCATCGGCACCACGTCGAGTCGCATCGATTACCACAAGATTGACCAGCTCACCGTCGAGCCCGAAGAAGTGGAGGTGCTGCTGCGCGAGGGGATAAAACTGGCCCCCATCATGGCCCGCACCCGTCTGCTGCGCGCCTACGCCGGCGTTCGCCCGCTGGTGGCGGTGGATGGCGACGAGTCCGGCCGCAACATCAGCCGCGGCATCGTGCTGCTGGATCACAGCGATCGTGACGGCCTCCAGGGGTTCAACACCATCACAGGCGGCAAGCTGATGACCTACCGGCTGATGGCCGAATGGGCCACCGACTTGCTTGCCAAAAAGCTTGGCAACAGCAAGCCCTGCCGCACCGCCGAGCTGAGCCTGCCCGGCTCGCGGGATCCGGAGAAGGTCTCCGCCCCCGGCCTCTCGGTACCCGC
Source organism: Aeromonas sp. R2-1 (assembly GCF_040908425.1). Lineage (NCBI taxonomy): Bacteria > Pseudomonadati > Pseudomonadota > Gammaproteobacteria > Aeromonadales > Aeromonadaceae > Aeromonas > Aeromonas sp. R2-1. Next base: position 12,193 of record NZ_JBFODR010000044.1, on the reverse strand, counting down.
CGAAGGCTCGGCCCAGTACCGCCACGGCGAGCGGGTCATCGCCTTTTTCCGCGACAACCCCAAGGCCAACGCCCTCATCTGCGAGTGCGAGATGGTGACCGCGGGCGAGATTGAATACGCCCTGCGGGAGCTCGACGTGGACAACCTGGTGGACTTGCGCCGCCGCACTCGTCTGGGCATGGGCCCCTGTCAGGGGGAGCTGTGCGCCTATCGCGCCGCCGGCCTGATGCAGGAGTACGGCAAGGCGGACGGTCGTCAGGCCTGCGTCATGCTGCGCCAGTTCCTGGAGGAGCGCTACAAGGGCACCCGGCCCGTGCTGTGGGGCGATGCCCTGCGGGAAGCGGAATTTACCTACTGGATCTACGAAGGGCTGTTCGGCCTTGGCGAGTGGACGGCCCCCCACCTGGTGAGCGAGCCCCCCTTCCCGCTCGATGCCAGCACCGCCAATTCCACCAAGGAGCGCAGCCATGAAATTTGACAGCATCGTGATCGGCGGCGGCATGGCGGGCCTCTCCGCAGCCCTGCGCCTCGCCGAGGCGGGCCAGAAGACCCTGCTGATGGCCTCCGGCCAGAGCGCCCTGCACTTCTCCTCCGGCTCGGTGGATCTGCTGGAGAGCGAGGGAGATCCCCGCGCCGCCCTGCCCGCCTTCATGGCGGCCCATCCGGATCACCCCTACAGCAAAGTAGGCATGCAGAATATCGAGGGGAGTCTGGCCGATCTGCAACGCCACTGCGCAGAAGAGGGGCTGCCCCTGATGCGCCAGGAGCACAACCACCATCGCCTGACCCCCATCGGCACCCTGAAATCCACCTGGCTCTCCCCCGACACTTGTGCCTGCGTGACCGATGCACCTGCCCCGGACGCCATCCTGCTCGCCACCCTGGAAGGGTTTCGCGATTTTCACCCGGCGCTCGCGGCGGCGAATCTCGCGACCCACGCCCGCTTTGCCCACAGCCGCATCCTGACCGGGGAAATTCGCCTGCCCCAGCTCGCCCAGTTCAGCCGCAATCCCCACGAGTTTCGCTCCGCCGACATCGCCCGCCTGTTCGACAAGCAGGGGCCTGGCCAGCAGGACCTGCTGGCGGATCTGGCCCGCGAGATCAGCCGCATGGTGCAGGGATGCGGCGTGCCCGGCTGTCGCCATATCGTGCTGCCCGCCTGCCTGTCGCTGGGGCTGGTCGGCCCGCGTCTGAGCGAGCTGGAACGGCGCACCGGCTGCACCATCAAGGAGGTGGCCACCATGCCGCCGTCCCTCATCGGCATGCGGATGCAGGAGGCCCTCAAGCGCCGCTTCATGGCCCTTGGCGGCACCTTCCTCACCAGCGAGCGGGTGCTGGGCGCCCGCTATGACGGCGACAAGGTGATCGGGGTGCACAGCCAGCACGGGGAGGATCAGCTGTTCGAGGCGGACCACTTCGTGCTCGCCTCCGGCAGCTTCTTCAGCCGCGGGCTGGAGTCGCGCCTCGGGGGCATTCGTGAACCCATCTTCGATGCCGACGTACTGAGCCTTGCCGAGCGCGACGCCTGGGCCGGCCGCCGCCTGTTCGACCACCACCCCTTCATGGGCTTCGGGGTCAAGACCGACGAGCGGCTGCGGGTGCTGCGCGGCGGCAGGCCCCTCACCAACCTTTACGGCGCCGGCAGCGTGCTCGCGCACTATGACCCCATTAAAGAAGGTTCCGGCTCCGGCGTGGCTGTTGCCACCGGCTGGCAAGCCGCTGGCCATATTCTGGCGGAGGGCTGAGATGAATCACATATTCCCACTCCAACGACACGGCGTGCTGGCCCACGACGATGCCCAATCCATGGAGGGCTCTGGCTCAGGTGTCGCGATCGCCACCGGCTGGCAGGCCGCCGGTCACATTTTGAGTTCAGCCCAATGATGATTTCGCCCCATATCCCGTGCCTTCACACCCAACGGGAGGAGAACTGACATGCTACTGGATCATGCCAACCAGACTTTCGATCAGTGCATCAAATGCACCGTCTGTACCGCCTACTGCCCGGTGGCCAAGGCCAACCCGGCCTACCCCGGCCCCAAGCAGGCGGGCCCGGATGGGGAGCGGCTGCGCATCAAGAGCCCGGAGCTCTTTGACAGCGCCCTCAAATACTGCACCAACTGCAAGCGCTGCGAAGTGGCTTGCCCGAGCGGGGTGCGCATCGGCGACATTATTGCCAAGGCCAAGCACCAGTACAGCGGCTTCAAACCGGGGATCCGCGAGTTCGTGCTCTCCCACACGGATCTGATGGGCAGCATGTCCACCCTGATGGCCCCGGTGGTCAACTTCACCACCGGCCTCAAGCCGATGAAACAGGTGCTGGACAAGGCGCTGGGGGTCTCCTCCCACCGGGACTTGCCCAAATATTCACAAGGCACCTTCCGCGGCTGGTACAAGAAGCAGAAAGCGACTCAGGCCCGCTTTGCGCGCCAGATCGCCTACTTCCACGGCTGTTATGTGAACTACAACCACCCTCAGCTCGGCAAGGAGCTGGTGCAGGTGCTCAACGCCATGAACATCGGCGTCCAGTTGCTTGCGCGGGAGAAGTGCTGCGGCGTGCCGCTGATTGCCAACGGCTTCATGGACAAGGCCAAGCAGCAGGCGGCCTTCAATATCCAGCAGCTGGAGAACACCCTGCTCGGCAACGAGATGCCGCTCTTGGCCACCTCCTCCACCTGCGGCTTCACCCTGCGGGACGAATATCCCCACCTGCTGGAGCAGGACAACCACAAGGTGCGGGATCGCATCTCCCTGGTGACCCGCTTCCTGTGGAACGAGTTCGATCGGGGCAACAAACCGGCCATGAAGCCCCTCAATCTGCACATCGCCTACCACACCCCCTGTCACCTGGAGAAGATGGGGGGGGTCATCTATACCCTCGAACTGCTGCGGGCCATCCCCGGCGTCAAGGTGACGGTGCTGGACTCCCAGTGCTGCGGCATCGCCGGCACCTACGGTTTCAAGTCGGAGAACTACGACACCAGCCAGGCCATCGGTCAGGGGCTGTTTGATCAGATAAACCGGCTCAAGCCCGATCTGGTCATCACCGACTGCGAAACCTGCAAGTGGCAGATCGAGATGAGCACGGCGTTTCGCTGCGAACACCCGGTGCACCTGCTGGCACGGGCGCTGGCCTGACCGCCATCTCCCCGGTCCGCCCATCATCACGGGCACCGGCTTGGAAGAGACACGCCCCGGTCAATGCCTGCGCCCCCTCTGGCCGGTATTGACCGGGATCGGCGCGGCAAGGCCCTGACGCCGCCCGGGCAGCCCGATGGGAGGCCCGGGCGGCGAACCTTTTGGTTGTTTGAACCACCCACACAGTGAAAAGCAGCAACAACACCCACCCCGTTAAAATCCATCTCCCATTACCACCACCAGGAAATATCAAGCCAGCATATTCAGCCAAAAAAAGAGCCGGCATTCGCCGGCTCTTTGCATCATCTCACCCCATCAGGGGTGCTGGATGATCAGGCTGTGCTGATCCAGCATGGATTGCAGGATGTCGTGAGAGGAGGAGCCGCTCAGGTTCCAGCCACTCAGATCCACGTCCTTCAGGGTGATCTGCTGGGTGACATTGCCATCCCCCGCCGGGGAGACCGACAAGCTCACGTCACTCAGGCCGTTGCCGGTGCTGGTCACCGATGCCTGGAGATGACCCAGCAGGCCATCCACGCTGTTGTCGGTCACCCCCTTGAGCAGGTCCGCCAGATCGATCCTGTCCCCCTCCTGGGGACGGAAGTCGGTGATGGTGTCTATCGCCGGAGAGGCCGTCGTCCCCTCGTCACCACTGCCCCACACGAAGAGATCGCTGCCGGCGCCGCCGGTCAGGATGTCGTTGCCCTGACCGCCCCGCAGAACATCATCCCCCATGCCACCCAGGAGGCGATCATTGCCGGAGGAGCCGAACAGCCAGTCCCCCTGATCCGAGCCCAGCAGATCGTGGCCGCTCTCGCTGTGGATGGTGATGGTCTCCGTGGCCGAGCTCAGGGTGCTGCCACCCAGGCTGGATTCGGCACTCAGGGTGAGGGCATGATCCCCCGCCGGCAGATCCTTGAGGTAGATGGGCACGGACTGGTCCATCGGCAGCAACCAGTCGTTGCCATCCGCGTGGCCGACGCTCTGGCCGTGCTCGTCCACCACCTGGGCGTTGCCGAGGTTCTGGATCCGCACCGACAGCTCGCCCGGGGCCGGATTGACCACGCTGGCGCTGAGGTTGAGCGGCACCCAGGCCCCTTGCAGCGCAAGGATATCGTGGGTGCCGACCCCCAGTTGGGGATCGTCCGGCTCGGCCGTCACCTGGATGGCAATCTGGGCGCTGTCGGTCAGGACGCCACCGGCACCGGTATTGCCCTGATCCGAGGTGGTGATGCTCAGGTTGTCCAGACCCCAGAAGTCCCTGGCTGGCTCGTAGTGCAGGTTGCCTGCCAGCAGGCCGTTGAGATCATCGAGTGACCCGACCAGGGTCACCACGCTGGTCCCCGCCCCCTGCACCGAGACGGCGCCTGCCGCCCCCAGCAGTGTCAGCACACCGTGCTCCACCCGCAGCACCATGGCGATGGGCGCACTGCCCGCATCCACGTCCTTCACGCTGATCCCGGTGAGCGACAGGGAGCCATCCTCTTTCACCTGCAATGAGCCCGGCACCTGGGTGACAGGGGCATCATTGACCGGCTCGACCTCGATGGGCAGCACGTCGGTATCGCTCAGAGGGCCACCGCTGCCGGTGTTGCCAAGATCATTGGTCACCATGGTCAGGGCATCCTGGCCATTGAAGTCCTGCTCGCCCTGATAGGTCACGCCCCCTGCGAGCAAGGCATTGATGGCATCCTGGGAACCGCTCAGCACCAGGGTGTTGCTGCCGCTGCCGCTCACCGTCACGCCACTGCCCGCCGCCAGTTCCAGGGTACCGTGCAGCACGGAGAGGGTGACAGAGAGGGGGCTGTTGCCCGCATCCACATCGCTCACCTGCAGCCCGTGAATGGTGAAGGGCTGATCTTCCTGCGCCACCTGGGGCGTCGTCGGCAGCTGGTTGACGGGGGCATCGTTGACCGGTTGTACCAGGATGGGCAGCACATCGGTGTCACTCAGGGCGCCACCGCTGCCGGTATTGCCCCGATCGTCCGTCACCATGGTCAAGGCGTCATTGCCATGGAAGTCCGGGTCGCCCTGATAGGTGACGCCGCCCGAGAGCAGGGCATTGAGATCCGCCAGCGTGCCGGTCAGCACCACATCGCCGGTACCGTTGCCGGTCAGGGTCACGCCGCTCCCGGCCGGCAGGGTCAGGGTGCCGTGCTCCACCGAGAGGCGCACTTCCATGATGCCGTTGCCCGCATCCACGTCCTTGACCTGCAGACCCTGGATGACGAACGGCTCGTCCTCCTGGGCCACCTGGGGATCATCGGGCAGCACGTTGACGGGGGCGTCGTTGACCGGGCTCACATCGAGATGGATGGTGCCGTTCACTTCGGGGCCGAGGGCGCCGTTGTCCAGGCTCTGGGCCGTCACCTTGATCGCCATGGCGCCGTTGGCGTCATGGGTCACGAGCTCCACCGCGTCGAGCTTGCCCCCATCCGTGGTGACCTGCCAGCGGCCACCGCCGAGATCCACTACGGTGCCGCTCACCCCGCTCGGCAGGCGGATTTCTGCCCCGTCCGGCACCCCTTCCAGGGTGACGCGCACCTGCTCGGGCCCGTTCTCGTGCACATTGCCGGCATTACCGCCGGTAGCCTGGGTATCCCGGGTCTCCACCCCCAGGTTCAGGGTGATCACATCCCCTTCGGTGCCGCTCGCCTGCTCCTGCATGTCGGTGATGACCGCATCCCCCACCGGATTGACGGTGACGGTGAAGCCCGCACTGGTTTCAAGGGGCAAGGTCAGCCCTTTGTCCAGAGTGAAGGCGCTCAGGGTCAGATCCACGGTGCCGCTGAAGTCCGCAGGCGGGATCAGGGTCAGCTTGGAGAAGTCGGTGCCCACAGGCACCTGCCACACCCCGCCGCCGTTGTTGACCGCCGGGGCGGACAGGGTGAAGCCATCCGGCACCCCCTTGATCTGCAACCCGACGATCTGCTCGGAGCCATCGTTGTCGATGAGGCTGGCCCCCAGCCCCCCCAGGCTCACGCTGCCATCTTCCTGGCCCGTGACGTTCTGGACCGTGAGGTTGGCCGGATCGTTCACCGGCAGCACCTCGAAGCTCACGTTGCCGCTCCAGCTCCCCCGATCCGTGCCCGTGGTGGCGGTATCGAGAATATCCACCGTCACCGCCAGCGGCACCTTGCCGCTGAAGTGTTCTTTGGGCACGAACACCAGATCCTTGAGATCCGCCGGGTTGTTCACCGTGAGGGTGGAGACCGGCTGGCCGTTCTTGTCGAGGAAGTGACCATATTGGTGATCCACGGTCACGACCACCTGCTCCACGGTCTCGAGACCGCCATCGGCCACCGAGGGGCTGATGTCGGCGAGCTTGACCGAGAGATCGAGATGAATGTCGGTGTCTTCCAGGTTGTCAGGCTGACCGTCGCCGTTTACGTCCTTCACATTCAGTTGCAGCTCGGGCAGGCCGTCCGCCCCGCCGTTGATGTCCACCTCCGGGGTGATGGAGAGGGTGACGTCCTTCTCCACCATCTTGGTGTCACCGCTCACGGTGTCGGTGTTGACCAGGCGCACATTGAAGTGCAGGCCGTCACCGGCATAGTCTTGCGGCAGGGTCAGGGTCAGGCGGTCGAGATCATCGAGGCCGCCCGGCAACTTGATGAGGTACTCGCCGTTGACGAAGTCATAGGTGAGCCCCTGTACGTTGACGCCCGGGGGGAGACCAGTGATGACGATGCTGAGCTCGTCATGATCAGCATCTGCCGTGCCCAGGGTCACCATCTGCTTGAGCTGGCTGCCGAAGTTGACGCCGTGATCCTCCACCCCGGTGATGGGGGCGCTGTTGTCAAAATCGACATCGGCGGCCACCTGACCCGAGTGGGTCGCGCCATGGAAGTCGGCGCTGGCGGTGATCTCCCGATAGGCCGGAGCACTCACATCCCCCTCGTTGTTGTCGCCAAGGTCGATCACCCTGGCGCTCACCTTGAAGGTGACGGTGCCGGTGAAGCCATCCGGCGAGCGCAAGGCATAACTGCCGAGGGCGTCGTGGGGCACCGTCCAGTTGCCCTTGCCATCGTTGATGCCGCCCACCACCACGAAGCCGGGGGGCAGATCGCTGATCACCAGGTAGTCGATGACCTCATCGCTGCTGGGGTCCAGATCCTCGAACACGAAGACGCCGTCCAGCGGAATGTCGTGCCCGTCCGGGCTCTCCAGCTGACCGGTCTGCACCAGGTTGCCATCGGGCTCCACCACCGCCTGGATATCCACATGCAGGGTGCCATCGATCACCTTCTCGGCGGTGGCGCTGGAGTCCACATCCACTTGTGTCACCGTGACATGGCTCTGGAGGGTGGTGTCCCTGTCGCTGTCCTCGGGCCCTCTCACCAGCAGCTGGCCACCGCCGAGCAGGCTCTGCAGCTCGGCGTCGCTCAACTCCACGGCGCCGCCGCTCACGGTCAGCTGGGTCTCGACCCCGCCCACGCGGATCCAGACTTCATACCCGGGTTCAATACCGGACAGGCTGAGGTGGGTCACCTTCTCGGCGCCGTCGGTCAGGTCAGGCTGCCAGTCGAGGACGGTGAACTGATCCTCCAGGCCATGGCTGGTCTTGGCATAGTCGGTAGCGTCGATGGCCGGCTCCACCTTGATGATGAGGGGCACGTCGAAACTCTTGTGGTCGCCGTCATTCTCGGTCACCACCACGTGGCCGACCAGGTGCAGATCGGCGGTGCTGTTGGGGGGCGGCTGGATCTGCAGGTTGCCAAGGCTGGTCACATCCACCTGATAGAGGGGATTGCCCTTGCCATCGAGCCCGGCGAAGGTCAGGGTCAGCTCCTTGCCACTGCCGTCGAATACCCTGGCCCCTTCCGGCAGCCCTTCCAGCACCAGGTTGAGGGTTTCCGAGTGATCGAGCGGGGTATCCGTCCACTCCCCCGAGGTGAGCTTGAAGTCCAGCGGCGCCCGGCCATCCTCCTGGATGGTGATGCTGTAGCCGTTGCCATCCTGGGTCCAGTCGGTGGTATTGAGATCGAAATGGGGTTCATCCACTACCCCCACCAGATCAACGTGCAGGCTCTGGCTGCCGGTCTCCTTCTCGTTCACCACGGTGTGGGTCTGGCCGCTGGCATCGGTCAGGATGGCGGTGTCCTTCACCACCCCCTTGATGGTGAGATCGAAATCGACGTTGCTGTTTTTGGGCGGCAGCAGCTTGAGGTCATTGATGCGGTCATAGGGCACCTCGTAGTAGCCGTTGGCATCCAGAGTGACCGCCACCCCGCCAAGCAGCAGGGTGGCACCGGCGGGCAGGCCGCTGATGCGCACGAACAGCTGCTCGGAGCCATCCGTGGTGTCTCCCAGATGGGCGAGCCCAATCTTGCTGCCCAGATCGATCAGGGTATCTTCCTTGCCCTGGATCTCGCGCACCGTCAGCTTGGCGTCGTCCGCCAGCGGGTTTACGTTGACAATCACCTCCAGCGGATCGCCGAGGGCCGTCTCCTTGCCGGTCACCACCGGGGTCTTCTCCGTGCTCACCGGGGTCACAATGAGCTTGATGTCACCGCTGTAGTCCTTGCCGGGCACCACGGTCACCTTGTTGATGTCGCCACCGGCCACCGTATAGAGGCCGTTCGCCCCCGGAGTGAGCACCTTGCCATTCAGGGTCAGCGTGCCCTGGCCGGAGGCCCACTCTATCTGGTAGCTCAGGGTCTCGGAGCCGTCCGTATCGGTGAGGCCCGCCTTGACGTTGAGGGCGATGCCGCTGCTGTCCTCGTCCGCGGTGTAGTGCTGGTGCGTGCTGCCCGCATCCCACAGGGGTTTGTCGGCAATGCCCTGCACCGTGATGTCCAGATTGCCGGTCAGCACCGGGGGCTTGCTCCCCTCGGTGACGCCTACCTGCAACTGCACCGGGAAGCGCAGCGGAGCACCTTCGTTGTTGTAGCTCGAGTAGTCGTGGTTCGGCACAAAGGTGACACCGGTGAGCTGGAACTTGTCATCGGTGTTGGCCACCGCCACCATGGCCGCGGGCGGCACCTCATACCAGGTCTTGCCCCCCTGGGTGATGGTGGTCAGTGCGACGCCGTTGAAATAGAAGGTGCCCTGGGCGTTGGCTGGCGCCTGGATAAGCAACTGCTCCACATGCTCGCCCCGATCGAAATCCCCCACATCCAGGTTCATGGTGATGGGGATCCCCTGGCCCGGATCGCTCGCCCCCGCATCCTCCTGGCCGGTGACGGCGCTCACGGTGAGCTTGCCCGCCTCGTCCCGGATGGTCAGGGTCAGAAGACCGTCGTCGGTATCTCCGTCGCCATCCACCAGGTGGAAGCCTATCTGCTGTACCAGAGTGCTGTTGCTGTGATCGATGCCCGATTTGGCGGTGAAGCTGTAGTCACCCTCGGCATTGATCACCAGGGTGCCGATGATCTGCCCCGTTCCGTCTGTCACCGAGATGGTGGTATTGCCCGTGGCGGCGATGGGGTGCTCGGTGCCATTGATGGTGACCGATTTCACCACCGCATCATCCGCCCCCTCGCTGGCAGTGGCCAGCAGATCGCCGGTCACTTTCGCCCCTTCATTCAGGGTCTTGCTCGCGTCCACGGCCACGGGTACGTCATCCTGCACGCTCACATGGCCGATCACTTCGGTACTCAGATCCCCGTCACTGTCCCGTGCCTGCAACGGCAGCTGGATATCCAGCAGATCCTTGCCCTGGACGCTGTGATCCAGGTTGCCGGTCAGCTCGAAGGTGTAGCGGCCGGACGCATCCAGGGTCAGCTTGAAGATGAGCTTGCCTGCGCTGTCCTTGCCAAGGTAGACACCCGGCTGGCTGTCTGCCCCTATGGTGACCGCCTTGCCCCCCGACGTCAGGGTATTGAGGGCGTTGAAGCGGGCTACATCCAGTTGCAGGGAAACCACCCGGTCACTCCCGGCGGCGATCGTCACCTGGCCGATGGCAACCTCTCCCGTGCCTGACGGGCTGGTGCCCCCATGCTGGCCACTGCCCCCGTTGAGGTCCGACTCCTTGACGGTCACCCCCTCGATGGCGGTGATCACGGGATCCGCCGCATCGGTGATCACCGCTGTGGTGCTGCCGGTGATCACACTGCCGTCGCTGTCGGTCACCTTGAACGGCAAATTCAGACTCAGGTTATCACTCACCCCATGATCCAGGTTGGTGTGCACCTTCACCTGGTAATCGAGGGTTGCCTGGGTATGGGCTTCGATGCGCCCCGGCACATTGGGCAGGGTCACCGTCAGCACCAGGGTGCCGCTCGCAGTCACTGCCTGGAAGCTGTGGCCGTTGCTGCCCGCCACCTCTTGCCAGGTGAGGGTCTCACCATTGTGGGTGATGGCCTTGCCACTCCCATCCACGACCTGGCCCGAGAGGGTCAGCCGCACGTCCACCACGGGATCGGAGTCCGCCGTGATGGTCAAGGTGCCGGTGGCATGCTGATCATCGCCGGTCTGGTTGTTGCCGGCGCCATCGAAGCGCCCTTCACTCACCGTCACACCGGTCAGGTTGAGGGTCGGTTTGTCCCCTTCCGAAATGCGGATGTTGAGGGTACCCGTGGTGCTGTCGTTGTTGCCGCTGCCCTTGTCGCTGTCGACGATATTGAGCTTGAACGGCAGGTCGGTGGCGGTGCCACCGCTCTGGTGAACCCCCTCGAACAGGGTCACCTTGTAGTCAAAACCGTTGCTGGCGGCATTGTCCAGCTTGCCCACCAGTTCGACCTGAAGCACCTCGACGCGCTGGCCATTGACTTCCACATAGCCCTTCAGCACCTGGTTGCCCGGGATGCTGGCATCGCCGTCGACCAGCTCGTATTTGACGCTCTGCCCCAGGGCGGTCAGGGCCGGCTGCTCACTGATGTCGGCAAACGACACCTCGCTCACCCGATCCGAGCCCGCATTGACCTGGAAGTGGCCGGTGCCGGTCAGGGTATTGCTGCCGTCGAGCCCACGCTCATCCAGGCTCACTCCGCTGCCCGCCACGAAGTGCGGCGCATGGCCATCCTTGATGGTGAGCGGTAAATCGGTGGAGACCCTGTCCCCATCCTTGTCGGTCAGGGTGACGGTGAGCGGCAGGTCGAGGGACTCGCTCCCCTGGTGATCCAGCTCGGCCCCCAGGGTCACCTTGGCGGTGACGCTCCAGTTGCCGTTGCTCTCCACCAAATCCAGCTCGGCCCGCAGCACCTCGCGGCCGTCCGCGCTGGTCCCCACCAGATCGCCGTTGGCATCCAGGGTGAAGGTCACCGGGCTGCCGTGGCTGCTGTACTTGCCATCCAGGCTGCCTTGAATGGCTGCGATGTCGAACTTGAGGCTGCTCGTGTCGAGCGCATCAGCCCCGTGGCTCACGGTGAAGCTCATGGCGCTCACCACGGCGCCGTCCCCCTGGTTCGCCTCCGTCATCTCGGTGCCGGTCACGGCGCTGATGACCGGATTGGCCCCGTCGCCGATGGCAACGCTCAGGGTGGAGGAGACTTTATCTCCGTCACTGTCGGTCAGGGTGAAGCCCGCCTTGAGCAGACTGTCTGCACTCCCCTGATCCAGCGGCTGGTTCAGGGTGAAGACGTAGTGACCGTTCTGATCCAGCGTCAACGTGAAGACGTTCTGGCCGTTGACGGCGCCGCTGATGCTGTTGCCGCTGATGGTGATGACCACGGGCTGGCCGCCGCTGGTGAGCCCCTGCAGGCCAGGCTGGCTGGCATCGAATACGATGTTGACCAGGGGATCGGCCCCGGCGGTGATGGCCAGATCCCCGGTGAGGGTCTGGGCTGCGCTCCAGTCGCTGTCCTCCACCAGGGTGAGGGAGACGGGGTCGACCTGGGGCAGCACGCCGTCGGTGATATGAATATTGAGGGTGCCAAGGTTGCTCTTGTCCCCGTCAAAGTCGGTGCCTTGCACCTGCAGCCCCAGGTTGACGCTGTTGGTGCTGACCGGTTGATCCAGCACGCCGTCGAGCACCACCTGGTACTTGCCATCCAGCCCCAGGGTCACGGTCAGAATGGTCTTGCCGCCCGCATCCAGCAGGGTGATGACGTTGCCGTTGACCTGATAGTGAGTCGGCTGGCCGCCGCTGGTGAGGCCATTCAGGCCGGGCTGG
>NZ_JBFODR010000043.1:0-5662 GCF_040908425.1 Aeromonas sp. R2-1 | reverse complement strand
CGCATCTCCTGCCCGAACCGGCGCGCGACCATATCGGCATGGGGTACCACTCGCCCGGTGCCGTGGCACTTCGGGCACTCGTCACCCTTGCGGGGGCGGATACCAGTCCCTTTGCAGTGCGGGCAGCGGCCGGATTGCAGCATCTCGGCGACACAGTGGTCGTGGGCGAGAGACAAGATCGCGTTCCGCTCGGCCAGAAGGCGCTGGTACTCGTGGCCATTGCCACCGCGGTGAGCTCGCTTGGCCTTCTCCATCACCACGGCGGCCCGGCGGCGCTCCTTGTCATAGTGCGGGTGAGACAGCACCAAGTGCTCCAGCTGCTCAGACAGGGGGCGGCGCAGCAGGATAGCCATGGCCATACCACCGGCCTCTTCGCAGCCCAGCGTGGTGCTGAAGTGCGTCAGCAGCGAAGCCAGTGCCTGCTCGTCCCCCAGGTGGTCGGCCATGAGGAACTGGAGCCCTTGCGGGTTGCTCTTTGCGGCCACCTGCAGGGCTCCCAGAAACTCCTCTCTCCCCAGCGTGCTGGAGCGACCGGACGAGGGTTCATGTAGTGCACCTTTCGGCGAGAAAAGGCGCAGAGCCATTTCGATAGCGTGGGTCATGGTTTGGTCCTCTGGTCTGGGTCCTGATTGAAAGCGGCGAGCAGCCAAGCGCGCAACTGGCAGGATTTGATGTGTTCCGGGGTAACTTCCAGCACGGTCCACCCGAGCAAGGTGGCCTCGTTCATCTTGGTCCGGTCCTCTACGAACCCCCTCCCCCGGGTGTGCCGGCCACCGGAGTGGATCCCGCCATGGATTTCGAGGGCGAGCTTCTGCTCCTCCCAGGCGTAGTCGAAGCGCCATTTGCGCTTGGGGTGGAACAACAGCTCGGTGGCCGGGTCAGGGAAACCAACAAGCTGGGCCAGCACCTTGTCGTGCAGGGAAGTGACCTGCTGGGCCTTGCGCACCAGCTTGGCTGCGCTCCTGACCTTCGGGCTGCGACCCAGCAACCGGGCCGCATCGAGGGCGGTGAGGTGGATCATGCAGCCCTCCCGATGGTGTTCTTTCGCAGTTCGGTGACTTCTCTGGCCACCTGCTCCAGCAGGGTCTCCTCGCTGCCGTGCTCTTGCTGCCAGGAACGCGGGGCGGCGTGGAACCCTGTGGGGTAGCAGGCACGATGATGTCGCGGGCAAAGCGGTAGCACCCGGGTGTGCTCGGCGCGCTGGGCCATACCTGACCCAGAGCGCACGTGATGGATTTCCGCAGGGGTGGCGCCATGACCGGCATTGCGGCAGGCGATACAGCCGAGAGAGCTCACATCGTCCAACCACTGCTTATCAGCCTTGGTCTTGCTCATGCCGCAGCCCTCCCGTAGGCCGCCACCCAGTCGAAACCACGGCGGGATTCATCTCCGAACTTCACGCCCTGCTCAGCACCAAAAGCCTGGGCCAGCTCGATGAGGTCGCGCATCTCGCGCACGGTCATCTTGGAGGTGGACTTGCCCAGCACTACGAAGCCATTCCCGTTGAGGTTCGGCACCACATCCTGCTGATACAGGGCGGCGCTGAGAACATGCTTCCAGTCCTCCTTGGCGAGCTTGCGGCCGTGCCAGACCACCTGCTCGGCGATGTCAGTGAGGCATGCCCAGAGCATTGAGTTCTGGGCCAGGCTACGGGTCATCTCCTTGATCTCGATGACCAGCGGCTTGTCCTTGTCAACCGGCAGGCCAGCGACCAACTGGCAAGCACGGGACCGGATTTCAGGGCTACGGAGGAAATATTTGGGATAGGAGCTCATGCCGCATCTGTCCGTGTCAGTACAAGGGACAGCTGTGCTCGCGCCTTGAGCTGGGCTTGTTCTATACCCAGCGCTCGTTTCTCGATACGTCGCTGGGCAAGCCCTTGTCCATGGAAAGAACCTTTGGAGACAGATAGAGCCTCCCGCCGAGCAAAGTCGTGCAGGAGATGCTGCAGATCTCGATTCTCGTGGAGTTGTTCCATCATCCAGTTGAACGCACGGATGTAGAGCAGTTTGAACTGGGCAGCCTTTTTGCCAGTAAATCCCATGACCAAGAACACCATGCCGTCTTTCGAGATCAGGTACTCGGGTCTGGAATCGCCATTTTTATCAATGAAATCAGTCAGCTCATAATTGAGCGCAGTAAATTCCTCGTCACATTCGAGCAAGCGGATAGCTCGCAGTACGTTGCGATGCTCCTTCTCAAATAACTCGGCGACTTGGCGGGAAGTGGTGAACACCTCCCCATCCTGGGCGCTCACCAATTTCTGGAACAGTTCGATCTGCTCGGGAGTGTACTGAGGAGCGATAGGCTTGATGCTGCGGATACTGCCGCAGCCGCGAGGGCGTGCCGCAGATAGATCACGGGTATGTGCTTTGGTCATGGTCTGGGTCCTTTTGGTCATACACAGCCGGGTGGTCTAGGTCCGGCACTGACTATGGTACCCACTACTATTAATTTCTGTCACGCACCAGAAGTTATCGATGATGGCCAAATTAGCTATACGCCACCGTTCACGCCAAGTTTCATAGGCTGCAAGGCAGCCTATTTTTTAAAACTATTTTCAACAAAAACAAGATTTCCTCTAAACAAGCAGAACCATTCGAGATATTATTTCCTTATGGCTCCTGAGCTAGATACGCCTTCTAAACATTTGCAGCCATACACAACCAGCTGATCCATATCCAGCAGGACAACATCAAGCCTAAATAACTAGCATCGTCGCACTTCAGGGGGAACTTAATTCATTCAAACCTTAAGCACGGCAATTTACAACAGTCCTAACATCAAAATAGGATACATGCTGACATATACCTCACTACAAATTGGCATCATCATTAATAAAACGGAGATGAAAAGTGGTAAAGCTATTCCTTGAGGAAAATAAAATTTACTTTGAAATTATTTCAACCGTTCTGCTTGGCATAATGGCTATATATGTTTCATACCAATCAAATGAGATAGCTAAGTCTCAACTTACAGTTGCTGAGTCCCAACTGCAAGTTGACCAAGCTCAACTACAAGTTGCTCATCATGCAATTCAATTGCAAGAGCAAGAACAACTCCCTGATGTAAAAGCAAATTTCAGAACAATTAAACACGAAAATGGCGAAGAATCCTATAGCGTGGAAATATTAAACACAGGAACAGATCTGTATGATCTTAGCAATTATATTATCGCATTCCTTTCTATAAGGGAACTTCAAGTCATCAGCGATAACAAACCACTTGAGCAAATACCTCATCTGATTCATGCTGTTATTCCAATAGGTAACTACCCAGAAAGCCTCACTGAAGTTAATGACCCAAACAATGGGAAAATGTTTACCACTAAGATTAAAAACACTAGAAAATTAGAACAAGCTTTCGAAACATTTAAATCATCACAAGAAACAAAATCTCGTTCACTCGTTAGTTTTATAGAAAAATATCTATATGTTTCTTACAAAGATAAATTTGGAAAGAATCATTCAAAGTATTATCACTTTGGCCCAGGCGGAGATGCAATCCCAATGGATAATGTGAGTGGAGACAGTATTTTTAAACTTCATCAGTTAGGTATTGAAAAGCAAAAACATATAGATATAGACAGCATCGACAACAACAAATTAGAAAGGCTTTGGATAGATTATGGAAAGGACATAGTAATCGGGGATAGCATCAACTATAGCTCCTGACTGTACAGATCTAGTTATCACCTAACGCCGGCCTGAGGCCGGTGTATCGCTCCCCCTATAAACAACACTGTAGCCACTCCCCTTCTCTATGTGGAGCTTTAGGCTGATGAGCCCTGCTCTTGAGTTCATCAGGCAAATCCACCCTGCCATATTCATGCCCAGGTGTACCTTCCCTTCCTAGTCACAGTACCTGCCACCGCTGAGCTGTCTCGCAGCGCCCCCCACACTACTTCAGCCCAGACTCGCCTGGCCACTACTAGGGACAGACAGAGCTCCCCTCAGGTTGCTCTAACCTCCCCCCATCAGTACCCACACAAAATCTGTGATCCCCTCCTGATTCCGTGCTCATTACACTCCACAATTGGAACCATATGAGTTACTATTCACATGGCAATTATTGTAATGAAAATTACAAACTATTAATTCAACACTAGATGATAAAATATGGAAAACGCTCCTCCCAGTACTACAACATTTACAACTACCCTTCAATTAATCTTCAATCATTTTACTAACTATTTAGTTTGCGCATCATTATTCTATATAGGAGCATCCGCTTTACGGCACCCTGAATGGCTTCATATGGGTGACATGAATTCAATATTGGCATACTTTGTTATTTTGATTGCCATTTCGTTAGCTGTATTGAATGGATTTAAAGTAATTAATTTTATCTTTGTAAATTTTAAACCCATACCAGTTCCAGGTCGAAGAAGGAAAGCTGGATTACTGGCAAGATATTACATAATCACCGCTTACCTAGCTCTAATGTACGTAATTATTGCAGTGGCGATCAATATCCAAGGCCAAGCTTAAGAGTTTATAAATTGTCCATACTACTACTGATTGAAACAATCAGTAGTATATTACATTAGGCTTACACTTTAGAATCCATTATGACTAATGAAATCAATAATATACTGTCTCCTGCCATGATTACATCATTGCTACCGCAATATCGTATATCTGCAGAAATGGAGATGCGCTTTATAAATGCGATGCATCATGATGACCCTATAATAGAGAGAAGCCTAAACAACCAAGGCATAAAAACAATAGACAATAGTGAGTTGAGCACTGATACATTTGATTATTTTATAAAAAACAAAGATGCACTAAGTAACGAATTTATTTCTGAACTGTTACGGAGAGTTGATAGAGATGAGATAGATCTATTCTGTGAGGTTGTTGCTGAGGACTGGTTTGACGGAATGAAGAAGCGCAATTCTGGCCGACCACATAATCTGAAGTCATCAGTTTACAGTTATATTAGTAGGGTATATGGAGACTCATGGGCTACCTCATGTGTACAGAGACGTGAACCACTCAACGAAGTTCCTCCCTTGATATCTGAAAATGCAATTGCAACAATACTTACTGTTAATTATCAATTGCTCTACAAACATATTGAAGAGTGGAAAAACCAGCATCCAAAAGGGGATTTCATTAGCAATGATGATATATTTATAAGAAGGGGTGTTTCACTTGCAACCCCCATTGATAAAGATAATAAATATCTTGAGCTTGACTATATCAGCTCATACTCACTTGCCATAAGCGCTCCAGAAAAGTTCTCGCAGAATGGTAAAAATGGCAGCCCTGCCATAATAAATGGGGAATTATCACTTTTTAATGAAAGAATACTATTCTTTTCCCCTTTCATTCCCGGTATGGACTCTCTGCAGCTAGAATTTGGCATTATACCTAGTGAAAAACCACTTGAGATATACGATCAAGGTGAGCATGGTGGAATCAGAGAATATATTCTTGAGCCAGCTCCACACCAAATATAAAAGAAAACGAAAGATGATTATTACGGTTTATTTAGATCCTTAATACTACCCGATCACCGGCCTCAGGCCGGTTCCTTACCCCTTCTGAACAACACCTTGAGTGTATGGAGATGGTATTCACCTGACAGTTGCCCACAAAAGGGAGTGGTCATACGGCTTCAAACCGGATAACAAAACGGTACCCCTACCGTGTTA